>JAXITB010000241.1:0-4837 GCA_034680305.1 Polaromonas sp.
CGACTCAAGGGCGTTGACCTGCTGACGGAGCGCCTCGCCTCCGGGCTGGGTGTGGACATCCAAGCCATGGTTCTTGCGTGCGGTGGGCAGGACGGCGTGTTCGCCGTACAGGCCGTGGTGTTCGCTCAGGTGCTCGAGCAGCAGACGCCGCACCTCGGCCACCAAGGGGCTGGCCAGGTGCTCGCCGGTTTGCAGGTAGTGGGCCACCTCTCGAAAAATCCAGGGTCGGCCCTGCGCGGCGCGGCCGATCATCACCGCATCGGCGCCGGTGTGGGCCAGCACCTGATGCGCTTTTTGGGGCGAGTCGATGTCGCCATTGGCCACCACCGGCACCGCCACTGCGGCCTTGACCGCGGCCACCGTGTCGTATTCAGCCTGCCCTTTGTAGCCTTGCTCCCGGGTGCGCCCATGCACGGTGAGCATCTGGATGCCCACGCCCTCAAAGGCACGCGCCAGAGTCACCGCGTTCTTGTGCTCGCCCGACCAGCCGGTCCGCATCTTGAGCGTGACGGGCACGCCGTGGGGCTGACAGGCAGCCACCACCGCCTGGGCAATGGCAATGGCCAGCGGCTCGTTTTGCATCAGGGCCGAGCCCGCCCATTTGTTGCACACCTTCTTGGCCGGGCAGCCCATGTTGATGTCGATGATCTGGGCGCCGCGCTCAATGTTGTAGACGGCGGCGTCGGCCATCATCTGCGCATCGGTGCCGGCAATTTGCACCGCGATCGGGGCGGTCTCGCCTTGGTGGTCGGCGCGGCGCGAAGTCTTGAGGCTGTCCCACAGATCGCGCCTGGACGTGACCATCTCGCTGACCGCATAGCCAGCGCCCAAGGCCTTGCACAAACGCCGAAACGGCCGGTCGGTGACACCGGCCATGGGCGCGACGAACACGCGGTTCGCCAAGGCGTGAGGGCCAATGTGCATGGGTAAAAACGGGCTGGGGCGGGAAAAGGGAAGCGGATTCTACCTGCCTGAAATTTCAGCAGCCGAGAGGCTGAGCAGCGTTTGCCGAGGGCATGCTCGGCTGCAGGCTGCGGCGATTTGTGATACCGACGGCATGGGCTTGGGGCGCTGCCTATACTGGCCTCAAGCGCAGCTGTCCGCCCCGCACAATGACATGAACCGGCGCGCAAGCGCGCCACAAGCACACCCTCCGCATGGATGAGACCCTCAAACAGCTGCTGCAATGGCTGGCCCTGCCCGAGCACGGGCTGAGCACCGTCTTCGTGGTGTCTTTCATCTCGGCCACCTTGCTGCCCATGGGCTCGGAGCCGGCCGTCTTTGGGCTGGTCAAACTCAATCCAGAGCTATTCTGGCCGGCCGTGCTGGTGGCCACAGTGGGCAATACCTTGGGCGGCGCACTCGACTGGGCCATGGGCTACGGCGCGCACCGAGTGGCCGACAAATACAGCAGCTCGAGCACCCACCACAGGGCCTTGCGCTGGCTTGAACGGCTTGGCCCCAAGGCCTGCCTGCTCTCGTGGCTGCCAGCAGTGGGCGACCCGCTGTGCGCCGTGGCCGGCTGGTTGCGCCTGCCGTTTTGGCCCTGTGTGTTTTACATGGCCATCGGCAAGTTTGCGCGCTATGTGACGATGACCGGTGCGCTGCTGTGGGTCTTTCCCGGCGGCATTTCCCTGGGTTGATCTGAGTACTGGCCCGATGCCCGCTTTCAGTATTTTTCAAGCAAGCTGCCAAAGCCACCGACCTTGTCGGTGATGCCACTGTCGCGCAGCGCATGCCAGTAGATGGCGGTGTTGATGGCCACCACCGGCTTTTTGAACCAGACCTCGGCCTGCGCAGCCAGTCGGGCCATGGCCAGGTTGGTGCCCACCTGCACCAGCGCGTCGATGTCATCGCCGTCGAGCTCGCGCAGGCTGTCCATGAGTTGGCGCTCGCTGGTGTGGGCAATGAGCACCGGGCTGGCACAGCGCAGGCCTTTAATGCGCTTGACCTGATAGCCCGACTCTTCAAAGAAGCGGGCCACGTTTTGGTCGCCCACCGGCTGATAAGGCGTGATGACCGCGATACGCCGTATGCCCATGGCGTCAAAGGCGGCGCTGCACGCGTCCGAGCCCATGGACACCGGCAGACCTGTCATGGCTTCAAGCTTGGCGCGAAGGGCGCGGCTGGCCTTCAGACCGTCCCAAAAGGTTTCGGCCGAAATACCCAGCACCAAACGGTCAGGCTCGCAGGACATGATGGACTCGACCGCCTCGTCCTGGGCGGCGTCGATCAGGGCAATGAGCCGGCTGAAGTCTTCGTCGTTGTTCAGCGGCATGTTCGGAATGCGGATCCGGCTGGTGTGATTGGTCACCCCCGGCGGACTCATGGCGTCGAACTCGGGTTGCACGCTGGTATTGGTTGAAGGAATGAGCACGCCAAATTTTTGGCGCCATCCCAGGCTGTCGCGAGTGAGGTTCATGGTCTTCTCCCAAAATGGCCTGCACCTACGGCCGGGGCATCGGCTTCTCACCCGTGGACCAGACTTACACTCAGGGGTAGCCGAAGAGGCGAGGAGCCGAGCAAAGCCCGCCGGACGGACAGGCCGGCGGATCGTACCCGATGAATCGATGCCGATGACTGACCCAAGCCCTGCCCTGGCGTCTCACGAATGGATCGCTGGCCTTGAAAAAGGCTTGGGTGTGATCGAGGCCTTCGATGCCGACCACCCGCGCATGACCGCCACCGAAGTGGGGCGTCGCTGCAACCTGACCCGAACTGCGGCGCGCCGCTACCTCAAGACCCTAGCGCATCTGGGCTACATGGGCACCGACGGCAAGCTGTACTGGCTGATGCCGCGCACCTTGCGTCTTGGCCACGCCTTCATTGAATCGGCCCGCTTGCCCAAGCTGGTGCAGCCGCATTTGCAGCGCATCACCCAGGGCACCGAGGAGATTGCCTACCTGGGCGTGCTCGACGGCGCCGACACCATCTTTCTGGCTCGCAGCGGCAGCCCGCGCCACACCGCCGGCGGCTACTGGCCGGGCACCCGAGTACCCGCCCAAGTCACCGCCGCAGGCATGGCGATCTTGGCATCGTGGCCGGATGCGACCCTGGACCACTGGCTTCTGGGCCGCACCCTGCCGGCCTTCACTTCCCATACCCTGGCCAGCACCTCCGATTTACGGGCTGCGCTCAAGCAATACCGCAACCGGGGCTGGGCCCTGTCAGAGCAACAACTCGACCTGAACTACCGGGGAGTGGCCGTACCCCTGCTGGACCGGAGCAACCTGGTGCATGGCGCCATCAGCGTGACCATGCCGATTAACCGCGAGGCCACCGATCACGCGCTGCAGCGGGTGCTGCCAGTGATGCTGGAGGCCGCCAAGGGGTTGCGGGCACTTCTGTAGCCGGCTGGCGGCACCCGGCTCAGGCCAACTCATCGCCCGCACGGGGCGTTTGGCCGCCTGAGCGCTGGAGAATCTTATCCAGAGCATCGGGCTTGGCTCGCTGAGCGCGCTGCAAGAAGAAATCTGCTGTGCTGAGCGCTGACGGCTTTTCTGCCACCGCTGTGGCAATGAACTGATTCATGCTGATGCCCTCGGCCCGTGTGCAAGTGGCTTCGTATTCCACGAACAAGGCCACGCTGGCTGCCACCCGCAACTGACCCGCCTGCAAAGCGCGCACCAAAGCGGCTGACGCGCCCCCAGGACTGCGGACAGCCGCCACGACGACGTCGGTATCAAAAGCGAATTTCACCGGAAAGTGGTGTCACATCACCGGCGATGTCTTGAATGCACTCAAACCGCAGCGGGCAATTCGTGAGCAGCCGCACTGCTGGTATGCGCACCGCCCAGAAAAAGGCGGTCCATCTGCGGGTCCGCCAGGATCTCGGCGGCCGGCTTGTGCAAGACCAGTCGACCCGACTCCAGGGCGATGGCGTCGTCGGAGTACTTGAGCGCACTCTTGACGTTTTGCTCCACCATCAAAATGGTGGTGCCCCGGTCAGCCAGGCTGCGCAAGAGCTTGAAGACGTCTTGAACCACGATGGGCGACAGACCAATGGACGGCTCGTCGATCAGCAACACCTTGGGCCGCAGCAGCAAAGCGCGGCCAATTTCCAACTGCTTTTGCTCGCCACCGGACAAGGCCGATGCACGAGAGTGCAGGCGCTGCTTGACGCGGGGGAAAAAGTCCAGCACTTCACCGATGCGCTCGCGAGTGGTCTTCATGCCCAGGGTGATGCCGCCGAGCTCCAGGTTTTCATAGACCGAGAGCTGGCCGAACAGGTTACGCCCCTGCGGCACAAAAGCAATGCCCTGGGCCAGCAAGGCCTGCTGGCTCGAGCCGGTGATGTCCTGGCCATGCAGGCGAACCCGCCCCTGACGGGGTTTGAGCAGGCCAAACAAGGTCTTGAGCACGGTGGACTTGCCCGCCCCGTTAGGGCCAATGAGCAAGGTGATGGAGCCGGTCGCCACCTCAAAGGACAGGTTGTTAAGGATCATGAAATCCTTGTAGCCGGCCACCACGTCGTCAAATTCGATGCAGGGTGTCACTTGCGTGCCCATGTCAGTTCCCCAGGTAGGCGTCGAGCACCTGCTTGTTGGAGCGAATCTCCTCGGGCGTGCCGATGGCCAGCACCTGCCCTTCGACCATCACCATGATGCGATGACACAGGTCCATCACGAAATCCATGTTGTGCTCGATGACGACGAAGGTGGCGCCGACCTCGCGGTTGATCGCCTGGAGCCGCTCCTTGAGGCTGGCCAGCATGGTCGATACCAAGCCAGCGAGGCCAATAACAACTACCAATGCCGACACAGCAAACAGGGCACGTTCAACGACGCCGATGGTTTGCCAAAGCTCATCAAGCACGACGCCCGGCATGACTGCCAAC
>JAXITB010000242.1:0-4834 GCA_034680305.1 Polaromonas sp.
GCGACGCCTTCTGCCGCCCAGGCTCCTGGACGACTTTGCGGCGCCGATCGCAGGGGCTGGCATGCGTACACTTGTTCGCTCGAGATGTCGGCCTTTGCGGTCCTCATCGCTCACGAGAAAGGTCTGCATGCCCAAAGTCAGTCAAGAGGTGGTGATCGTCGGTGCCGGCGAGACGCGTGTGGGCAAGCTGCCCGGCATGGAGTCGGTGCAGATCCAGGCCTGGGCGGTGCAGGAGGCGGCGGCCGACTGCGGCCTGCGCATCCCCGAAATCGACGGCCTGATCAACCTCGATCCCTACGCCATTCCCAATTCGATGTTTTCATCGACCCTGGCTGAATACCTGGGCCTCAAGCCCCGCTTTCTGAGCACGGTCGATGTGGGCGGCACCGTCACCGCCATGACCATGCTGCAGCAGGCGGTGTGGGCCATCGAGTCGGGGCATTGCGAGGTGGCCGCCTGCGTCTATGGCGAAAACACCCTGACCGGCCGCCCCCCGGGCGCGCAGGGCCTGGCGCTGCGCAATCTGCTCGGCGGTGAGGAATGGGAGGAGCCCTTCGGACTGCACGGCATGGTGGTGCCCTACGGTCTGCTGGCCCAGCGCTATCTGGCCGAGCATGGCGCCAGTGAGCTCGATCTGGCCGAAGTGGCCTTGGTCACGCGCCGCCATGCCTTGCTCAATGACAACGCGCAAATGAACAAGCCCATGGCCATGGCCGACTACCTGGCCAGCCGCATGATCGCCACGCCGCTGCGCTTGTTTGATTGCTCGCAGGTCTCCGACGGCGGCGGTGCACTCATCTTGATGAGCCGCGAACGTGCCCAAGCACGCGGGCTCAAGGCGGTGAACATCCGCTCCATGGCCATGCAATCGACCCACAACTCGGTGGCCCAATTGCCCGACCTGCAAGACTTGGGCATGGCGGCGGCCGGACGCGATGCCTTTGAATCGGCGGGCATCGGGCCGGCCGATGTGCAGGTGGCCTTGCTACACGACGCCTTCACCATCTCGGTGTTGATCACTCTGGAGGCCCTGGGCTTTGCCGGGCCGGGTCAGGCCGGGCATTACCTGCGCGCCGGCCATGCCAGCCTGGGGGGGCGCTGCCCGCTCAACCCGCACGGCGGCCTGCTCTCGCAAGCCCACATCGGTGGCATGCTGCACGTGACCGAAGCGGTGCACCAATTGCGCGGTACCGCCGGCCGCAGACAGGTGCCGGGAGCCCGGCGTGCGGTGGTCAGCGGCAATGGCGGCGTGTTTGCCGTCTGCGGCGTGATGGTGATGGAGGCCTGAACATGAACACCCCTGTCGTGGCGGAACTGCCCCGCCCCACCGTCGACTCGCAGCCTTTCTGGGAGGGCTGTCAACGCGGTCAGCTGCTGCTGCAGCGCTGCGGCGACTGCCAGCATGTCTTCTACTATGCCCGGCGTCTGTGTCCGGCCTGCGGCGGCACGCAATTGCAGTGGGAGGCGGCCAGCGGCCAAGGCGTGGTCTACAGCTACAGCCAGGTGCAGGTGGCGTTTCAGGGGCCGCACTGGCAGTCGCAACTGCCCTACACCGTGGTGCTGATCGACTTGGCCGAAGGTCCGCGCATGCTCAGCCGCTGGGTGGGCCCGAGCGGTCAGACCCCGCAGGTGGGTCAGCGGGCCCAGCTGACCTTTGTCGAGGTGCAGGGCCAGCGCCTGCCCTACTTCGAGGCCGGCGAATCGGGGCCTGCGTGACACAGTC
Organism: Polaromonas sp.; assembly: GCA_034680305.1. Classification (GTDB taxonomy): domain Bacteria; phylum Pseudomonadota; class Gammaproteobacteria; order Burkholderiales; family Burkholderiaceae_C; genus Polaromonas. Next base: position 1,724 of record JAXITB010000242.1, read on the forward strand.
GTGGCAGTATCGTCGCCCAGCGGGCCTTCGGGATAATGCCCGGACCGCCGACCAAGCAGCCCGTCAGCGTACGGGCACCTCTTTGACCACAGCAATCGCCCACCCATGAAGCCCGACCGACTGCCCCCGATTCCCGAATCGCAATGGAACGACGTGCAGCGCCGCGAGGCGCAGGCGGTGATCGACGGCCCGCGCGGGGCGCTGGTCTCGCCCTTCGTGCCGCTGCTGCGCAGTCCCGAGCTGATGGGCCATGCCCAGCGCATGGGTGAGTACCTGCGCTACCGCAGCACGCTCACCCTGCGCCTGTCGGAGTTGGCCATCCTGATCACAGCCCGGCATTGGTCGCAGCAGGTCGAATGGGCCATCCATGCACCCATCGCACAGCAAGCTGGCGTCCACCCCGACACGGTGCAGGCCATTGCCGAAGGCAGGCAACCCCAAGGCCTGCCGCCCGACGAGGCCGCGGTGTATGCTTTTTCCACCGAACTGCACCACAACCAGGGCGTCAGCGACGCCACCTGGGCGCAGGCCTTGGCCCAATTCGGTGAACAAGGCGTGGTCGACCTGATCGGCATCAATGGTTACTACAGCCTCCTGTCGATGGTGATGAACGCCAGCCGCACCGCCGTACCGGCGTCAAAGGCCGCACCACTGCCCTCGCTGATTTAGGCCGCATTGACGCGGCGCAGCGATTTCTGCGACCATCCCGGCTCCATGACACGATTCCCCATCCTGCGCCGGCTGCTGGCCCTGTGCCTCAGTGGCCTGATGCTGACCACCTTGGTGGCCTGCTCCGACCCCACCGACTTTCAGTCCGACCACGAGATCGGCAAGTTGCCCGCCCTGGGGCCGATGACCGGCCCGGAGCCCATGGTGCGCCTCAATGACAAGGAGTTGCCCGCCACGCCGGTGGTCTACGACCAGATCAAGGAGAGCTATTACAGCTGCGCCGGTGTGGTGGGCGACTGGTTCTTGCAACTGGTGGTGGCCGAGATGAATTTCTTGGCCCGCCAGCATGGGCTACAGCGACTCGATGGCTCGGCCTGTTCGCTCAGCGTGGCCAAGTCGGGCATGGGCGCAGGCCGCATCAAGCTGCATCTGTACAAAGACGCGACCGAGGCCAATGACTGCGTCTTCAAAAACAAGTGCGAACTTGCGCGCAACGTGACCCTGATTCCCACCACCAAGGCGGTGCTGCGCTCGTATTTTCTGTCCGACCTCAAGGGCGAAACGTTCTACCAGCACTGCCTGGCGCCGCCCGAGCTCTGGCACAAGGGCGTGAGCTGCGAGTACATCGGCCTGGCCGCAGCCTTAGGGCTCAAGCCCGAAAAAAGGTAATCCCGAATCCGGCTTCGAGCGCACCCGAATGTGCGCTGACGGGGCGCAGTGGCCAGGGGCGAGGAGCCCGCGAGCCGCCTCAAACCTTGAGCAACACCGGCGCAGCCGCGTCGCTGCGCGGCAGCACCCGACCGATCACGGCTGCTCCCCCATACCCGGCCTGATGCAGAGCCTCCAGGCAGGTCTGCGCTTGTGCGGCCGGCACACTGGCCAGCAGACCACCGGCCGTCTGAGGATCAAACAGCAGCGCCAGCTTGGGGTGGCCAGCACACGCTGCCGACTGGCGCAAGGCCACCGCCAGCGCGGCATTGGCCGCATGCAGCGAGCTCAAGTGCCCGGCCGCGGCCGACTCGACCGCGCCGTCGAGCACCGGCAGGGCCGCCAAGTCCAGCTCGACATCGACACCGCTGGGGCGGGTCATCTCCAGCAAATGCCCAACCAGCCCGAAGCCCGTCAAGTCGGTGCAGGCGCGCGCGCCATGCGCGCGCAAAAGGCGCGCCGCCTGCTGGCTCGATTGCATCATCGTCTCCAGCGCGGCGTCGATCCACTGACCGCGGGCGCGCAGTTGCTGATGGGCCACCAGCAAAGTCCCCACCCCGATGGGCTTGCTCAGGATCAGCAGATCACCGGCCTGCATGCCGCCTTTGCGCATGAGGCCTTGCAGGTCCTGGCCGATCAGTCCATTGACGGCAAAGCCCAGGGCCAGTTCGCGGCCCTCACCCGTGTGGCCGCCCACCAGGGCGCAGTTGGCCGCGCCCAGGACCTCGAGCGCGCCGCTCATCATCTGCATCAGGAGGTCTTCGGTGCGCGAATCGAGTCCAGGCGGCACGGTGGCGAGGGCCAGCGCACTGTGGGCCTCGGCGCCCATGGCAAATACATCGCCCAGCGCATGATTGGCCGCGATGCGACCAAAGACGTAGGGGTCGTCGATGAAGGCCCGAAAAAAGTCCGCCGTCTGCACCAAGGCCTGGCCGGCTGGCAACTTCAGTACGGCGGCATCGTCGCCAGCGGACAGGCCCAGCAAGACATCGGAGCTCGAAGCCGGTTGCAGGCGCGCCAGTACCCGGCTGAGCACCGAGGCGCTGACTTTGGCGCCGCAGCCCCCACAGCGCATGGCCAGGGCCGACAAGGCCTGGGCCTGTTCGGCCGGCTCCATTGGCAGGCTGGGCGGCGCCGACACCGGGGCCATGGCGGCAGGCAACTGCTCGAATTGCGCCATGAAGCGGCGGTCGATCCAGTCCTTCCAGCGCCAGAGCCAGCGCCCGCGAGCCGACCAGGCCCCGCGTGAGGCCACCGCGTCGGCGTTGCCCGTGCTGATCAAGGCCAGCCAGCGCCGCTGCGGTCGGTAGGGGACCATCGGCTGCCCGAGCAGACTGCGGCGCAGGTTGTTCATCAGGGGCATGCCCTGGCGCACCGCGAACACACCGGCTTTTTCCATGGCCTGGCCCGGCAGGCTGGCCACATCGCCGGCGGCAAACACCCGCTCGTCGCTGATGCTCTGCAAGAAAGGATTGACCACCACAAAGCCGCCGTCATCAAGCGCCAGGCCGGTCTCGCGCAGCCAAGGCGCGCCAGCGGCCTGGGTGACCCAGATCACCTCATCGGCGTCAAACACCTGGCCGCTGGCTGTTTGCAGGCAGCCGGCCCAGACTTGCGTGACGGCCTGCCCGGTGTGCACCTGTACGCCACGCTCGCGCAGCAACTGCATGAAGTGGCGCTGCACCCGAGCGTTGTGCGTGGGCAGGATCTGCGCGGTGCTGGTGTAGAGGTCAA
>JAXITB010000243.1:0-4825 GCA_034680305.1 Polaromonas sp.
GCCTGGCCGTGGTGGCCGGCGCCTGGCTGCTGGCCGCACCCGCACAGGCCCAAGACTACCCCAACAAGCCGGTGACCATTGTGGTGGGCTACGCCGCTGGCGGTGGCGTCGATTTCGTGGCCCGCCTGCTGGCCGAAAAGCTGGCCGATCGCCTCAAGCAGCCGGTGGTGGTTGAGAACCGTCCAAGTGTGGGCGCAGTGGTGGGCAGCACCCATGTGTCCAAAGCCAAGCCCGACGGCTATACCCTCATGATGGGCGCGCCCGGGCCCATCATCTTTAACCACGCGCTCAATGACAAGCTGCCTTACGGGCCGCGCGACTTTGCTCCGATTTCCATCATGACCAATTCACCGCTGGTCCTGCTGGTGGGCAGCAACAACCCGGCGCGCAATGTGCAGGAATTGGTGGCCCAGTCGCGCGCCAACCCGGATAAGGCCAACTACGGCGCCAGCTCGGCCTCGTTTCAGCTGGTCACCGAGCTGTTCAATCGGCGAACTGGTTCCAAGTTCACGCACATTCCTTACAAGGGCGCCAATGAAGCGGTGCAGGCGGTCATGGCTGGCGATGTGACCATGACCCTGGCCGACTCGGGTCCGGCCATCACCGGTCTGCAGAGCGGCCGACTCAAGGCCCTGGCCGTGACCTCGGCCGAACGCCTGAAAGATCTGCCCAATGTGCCGACCTTGGCCGAGCTGGGCATTGACCTGAAGGTCTCGCTCTGGATCGGGCTGCTGGCTCCAGCCGGCACGCCGGCCGACATCGTCAAGCGCCTGCACGAAGAGATGGTGCGCATCGTCGACATGCCCGATGTCAGGTCGCGCATTGCTGCCAAGGCCAGCATCCCCATGACCAACACGCCCGATGAATTTGCCCGCCAGATCGCCAGCGACATCGCCCTGTGGCGCCAGGTGGCTCAAGAGAACAATATCAAGGGCAATTGAGGCGCACCGATCAGGCCGGCCAGATCTGGCTGGCCTTCAGCAGACTCTCAATGCCGTCCTGCGTAGCCGTCAGCGTCGCAGACTGACCATTTCCGCCCAGCGCGATCGCCAGGTCAGGGTGTTGTGGCGTAAACAGTTCCGAACCGGTGGCCGCAAACAGTGCCAGGCAGGGCACCCCTGCGGCAGCGGCCAGGTGCGTCAGCCCGGTGTCTACGCCCACCACCAAAGCGCTGCGACTGATCACCTGGGCCCATTCAGAAATGGTGCGTCTGGGCGGCACCGAGGCCGCAGCGCCCATGGCTTGCGCAAGTCGATTCGATCGGTCTTGTTCTGAGGCGCTGCCCCAGGGTAAGACGGGCGCCATGCCCTGGGCGATCAGGTGGCGCCCAATGGCGATCCAGTTCTCTTCGGGCCACAGCTTGTCATTGGCTGAGGTGCTGTGAATCAGCATGACCTCGTTCGAGGCCTGGCCCGCCCAGGTGTGGGTCAGGCCATAGTCGGGGGGGCCAGCAGTTGGACGGCCTAGCGCCGCAGCGACCACCCCGCGCATCCGCGGCACCGGCTGCCAGGCCTCTGACTGATTGCAATGCCGGTGATACAGCCGGGGGGCGAGCCATTCGCCACAGTAAGCCGCCGCCGGCCCGACGCGATCGGGCGAGCGGGCCAGCCAGGCCACGATCGCACTTTTGTTTAGGCCGTGCAGATCAATGACTTGGTCATAGCCTTGCGATCGGAGTTGACTGAAGGTCTGGCGCAGTTCCAGCCAGGTCGAGGGCCGCGCGAGGCTTTTCTTCCACCGCTTCAGCGCGATGGGGATGACCCGGTCCACACCCGAATGCAGGCCTGGGATGTCGACAAAGCGCTCGTCAACCGCCATGTCGATCCGGGCGGTCGGCCAATGCCGCCGCAGGTCTGTGACGGCGGGCAGCGCGTGAACAATGTCACCCAGAGCGGACAGGCGAATCAGCAGAACATGCATGGCGTCGATTCTCGCAGGCGCTCCGGGGGCCATCTGCCTTGAAGCAGGTCAGCGCGTCTCAGGTGACCGGCGCAACGCGCCGATTGACCAGCAGCAGACCGGCGGTCACCGTGGCCAGTGCCAGCACCAGTCGCAGGGTCAGGGGGTCATCGAGCAGCACCACCCCGGCCATCAACCCGAAAACCGGTGTCAGCAAGGTAAAGACAGACATCTTGCTGGCCGGGTAACGCCGCATCAGCCAGTACCACAGCAGCATGCTGGCAAAGGTGACCACCACGCATTGGTATGCCACCAGGCCGATGAGTTCCAGCGACCACCTGGGCGTCAGCGACTCGCCGCTGAGCCAACTGCACAGGGCCAGCAAAGGAAAAGAAAACACCAACTGATAGAACAGGCTCTTTTCGGGGCTGGCTTGGTTCAGGCGCGTGCCGCGCACGGCCAGGATGGTCAAGGCCCAGAAAATCCCGGAACCTGCCGCCATCAGGTCACCGAGCCATTGCTTGGGCGGTGCCGGGCCATCCAGGCTTTCCAGGAAGGCCAGCGCCATGCCGGCAAACGCCACCAGCAGTCCACTGAACTGCAGCAGCGACAGCCGTTCGGATTTCTCAATCAGCGGCATGCCCAGAGCCACCACGAAGGGAGACAGGTAAAGAAACACCCCGAAGCGGCTCGCACTGGTGTAGTGCAAGCCCATGTAGGTGAGGGCCACTGTGCCTGCATACATCGTCCCCACCAGCAGACCGCCCTTGAGCGTGCCATCGGCTCGGAATAGGGCGATGCCTCGCAAGCCGCACCACAACAGCACCAGCAAGCCGGTGACCAGCGATCGCAGGGCCGACAGGGTCAGAGGCCCGATCTGCTGCACCGACAGCTTGATCACGATCTGATTGAGCCCCCACAGCGCGCAGCAGGCCATCAGGCCAGCCACGGCCACGGCATCAAGGTGGAGTTTGCGAGGGGGCATGGGTGAACTGGCTCGCCGATCGCGACGCCAAGCTTGATGATCGCACCGAGCGATCGCCCGAGCGACGCTTGAAGTCACTTTGGCGATAAGTTCAGAGTAGGCGATGGTCGGGGTCGGCGAGACCCACGACTTGCCGGTTGAACTGGCTTCGATGGGCTACAGTTGCCGTTTTGCGTGACACGGGCCGATTTGTCAGGGTTCGCACGCGACAAGGACGTAAAACCGATATGAACACCCTCCGATTGAACAAGCGATTTGCCGCCCTGGCCAGCTTGCTGGCGCTGTCTGCTTTCACCCAGGGGCCCGCCTGGGGCCAGCAGGCCGGTACGGCCCAGGACTCGCTCAGCCGCCCCTTTGTGACCGTCAACGGAGAGCCGCAGTCGCTGGCTCGAGCGGAAATCCTTTTGCGCGAACAAATTGCCCGAGGTGCCCCCAATTCGCCGCAAGTGCAGGCGGCGGTACGAGAGGTGATGGTCAATCAGGCCTTGATGGCACAGGCTGCCGCCAAGGAAGGGCTGGATAAGCTGCCTCTGGTTCAGGCCCAGATCGAGTTGGCCCGACAGGCGGTGCTCATGCAGGCTTGGCAGCAGCAGGTGGCCCAAGGCAAGGAAATCACCGATGACGACCTGCGCAAGGAATACGACCGTCAGGTCAAGCTGCTGGGCAACAAGCAGTATCGGGTACGCCATCTCCTGGTGAACGAAGAGGACACTGCCAAGCTCTTGTTCGACCGTGTCAAGGCTGGCGGCAAGATCGCCGATCTGGCGTCTGAATACTCGCGTGACGAGGCCACCCGAACCACCGGCGGGCTGACCGAGTGGATGGCCCAGGGCGAGATGCTGCCGGTCTTGCTCAAGGCGGTCGAGTCGCTCAAGCCGGGCCAACTGGCGGCTGCGCCGGTGCGTGGGCCGGCTGGCTGGCATGTGGTGGCGCTCGAAGATTCGCGCGCCTTCACGCCACCGGCGCGCGAGACCTTGCGGCCTCAGCTGGTTCGCGCCATTGGGCAGCAGCGCATTCAGGCCGCGCTAGAGAAACTGCGGGAGACGGCCAAGGTTGAGTGATTGAGGCCCGGCCTTTTTGCGACTCAGGCCCAGTCGCCTGGATCCGCGTCTTCGGCCGCTGAAGCCAGCCACGATGCGGTCTGATCGGCCAGTACCGTGCCCGCAGCCGCGCCGAGCCCGGCGGCTACCGCGACCTTGAGCACGCTGCTGCCCCAGGAGCCGGCCACCTCGGCGGGCGCCGGTGCTGCCTGAGTCTGCGCCCGCAGGGCCATGCGCAGCCCCATGACCTGTTGCACCAGCCGATAGCCCACGTTCGGGTTCTGGGTCACTGCCTGCGCCACCAACTCCCGCACGGCCGGATCGACCGGCTCGCGAGAGGTGGACAGCTCCCGCAGAAATTGCATTAACTCGTCGCGTTCCTGGGCGGTCATGACTGGGGCCTCGCTTTCGTCAAAACCTCATCTTCCACGACTTGAGCGAGTTTGACCAGTGCCGCGGGTTTTCCCGCAATTGTGGTGAGTCTGGCCAGCCCTCGCGCCGCTGTGATGCCTGCTTTTCCAGCGGCGCTGCTTCCCAAGTGACAGCCTTGGCTCCCTGCGTTTTTGTCAATGGAGTTAGACTGAAATTTGTTGTTCTTGTCGACGAGCTTGTTCATGCACATTCAGTTCACCCTCAACGGCACGCCTCGCAGCGTCGACGTGCCCGCCCACACACTGCTGGTCGATCTGATCCGCGAGCACTTTGCCCTGACTGGCACCCATGTGGGTTGCGACACCACCCAATGTGGCTGCTGCACGATTCACCTCAACGGTCGTGCGGTCAAGTCCTGCACAGTGCTGGCGGCGCAGGCCGACGGCGCCGAGGTGCTGACCATCGAAGGTCTGGGCCAGCAGGGCCTGCACCCGGTGCAGGAGGCGTTTTCGCGTTGCCACGGCCTGCA
>JAXITB010000244.1:0-4811 GCA_034680305.1 Polaromonas sp.
CCTGGACAAGGAGTGGATGGCCCGCGCCGTCAAGGCCACTGGTAACTACGGTGAGATTTTCGAGCGCAATGTCGGACCGAAGTCGGCTCTGGGTCTGCCGCGTGGCGTCAACAACCTCTGGAACAAAGGCGGTCTGATGTACGCCTACCCGATCCGCTGATCGCATCGGGATCATGTCAAACCGCCTGTCGGGCCTGTGCCTGACAGGCGGTTTTTCTCCGATGGGCGACCCGATTGTCAATTGCCGTCAATCGTCGTCGATCACCCGTGATCGAACTGAGCTTGCAGGATGGGATCTTCCATGAATCGACCTCCCTTGGCTTCACCCAAGAAGAACAAGTGGTCCTGGCGCAGCCAAGCGTTTCGGGGCCTGGTTTATCAGGTGCTGGCGCTGGCCCTCATTGCCCTGGGCCTGTGGTACCTGGGGCACAACACCCTGGTCAATATGCGCGAGCGCGGCATACAGAGCGGTTTTGGCTTTCTGGGTCAGACCGCTGGATTTGACATTGGCGAGAGTCTGCTTGCCTTCGAGTCCAGTCAGAGTTACTTCATGGCTTTTCTCGTCGGCCTGATCAACACCCTCAGGGTGGCAGTCATCGGTATCGTCCTGACCACTTTGCTCGGAACCCTGCTGGGGGTAGGTCGATTTTCCCGAAATGCACTGGTGCGCGGTCTTTGCCAAGCCTATGTGGAGTTTTTCCGCAATGTGCCCATCTTGTTGCAGTTGCTCATGTGGTACCTGCTGTTCACCGAGTTGTTGCCCGATTCCAATGCGGCCTGGCAAGTCGGTGACGTCTACCTGAGTAAGGGCGGTTTGAACTTTCCGGTGCCCATTTGGCAGCAGGGCCACCTCTGGGCTGGCATTGGCCTGATCGCCGGCGTCTTGCTGGCCTGGCTGCGCGGTCGCTGGGCGCGTCTGCAGTTTGAGGCCACCGGGCAGGTGCGCAGCACCTTCTGGGTGCCTCTGACCATCGTGCTGGTCATGGGTGTCCTGGGTTGGCTCCTCGGCGGTGCGCCGTTGGAGGCCAACTTCCCCACCAAAGGCGAGTTTGCGGTGGAAAACGGCGGTGCCCTGACGCCCGAATTCATGGCGGTTTTGTTGGGTCTGGTGATCTACACCGCCGCTTTTGTGGCAGAGGTGGTGCGTGCGGGCATTGCGTCGGTGCCGCGGGGGCAGAGCGAGGCGGCCGCTGCTTTGGGGCTGTCTCGCGCTCAGGAGATGCGGTTGGTCATGCTGCCACAGGCCCTGCGGGTGATCATTCCCCCCATGACCAATCAGTTCCTGAATCTGACCAAGAACTCGTCGCTGGCAGTGGCCATCGGGTATCCGGACGTGGTCTCAATCGCCAACACCGCGATCAACCAGACGGGTCGCGCGGTGGAGTGCATTGCCATTGTCATGCTGGTCTACCTGCTCACCTCGCTGTCGACTTCGACCCTGATGAATTGGTACAACGCCCGCGCGGCGATCAAGGAGCGTTGACATGAGCGCGCGTATCTTTCAATCCATCCCGGCGCGCCCGGCCCCGGGCCGAAGCGGCGGCTTGATTGGCTGGATCCGAGCCAACTTGTTCGCTGATGTCCGCACTTCGGTCAGCACACTGATTATTGGTGGCCTGCTGCTGTGGTTCCTGCCACAGCTGGTGGACTGGGCGCTGTGGTCGGCTTATTGGCGTCCCGATGCCCAGGCCTGCCGCGCCGTCGAAGTGGGCGCCTGCTGGGGCGTGGTGGCCGAGAAGTACCGGCTCATCATCTTTGGCCGCTATCCCTTCGATGAGCAGTGGCGGCCCCTGCTGGCCACCGCGCTGATGCTTGGTCTGCTTATCGTCAGTTGCACCCGCGCTTTTTGGAAGCCCTGGCTGGCGCTGGTTTGGGTGGTGGGGCTGGCCGTCTTCTTCTGGCTGATGCTCGGTGGCTGGGGGCTGACCCGAGTCGAAACCGACCGTTGGGGCGGTTTGCCGCTGACGCTCTTGTTGGCCACCTTGTCAATCGCCATGGCTTTCCCTCTGGCCTTGCTGGTGGCCCTGGGTCGGCGTTCGGAGTTGCCGGCCATACGGACTTTGTGCACGATCTATGTGGAGTTGGTGCGTGGGGTGCCCTTGATCTCGGTGCTGTTCATGGCCTCCTTCATGTTCCCGTTGTTCATGCCGCAAGGCACCAAGATCGACGTGCTCATTCGGGTGCTGGCGGGTATCACCCTGTTTGCGGCAGCTTATCTGGCCGAGGTGATTCGTGGCGGGCTGCAGGCCATCCCCAAAGGGCAGGTCGAGGCGGCTGCTTCTCTGGGCCTGTCGTATTGGCAGACGCAACGCAAGATCGTACTGCCGCAGGCACTGGCCATGGTGGTGCCGGGCATCATGAACAATTTCATCGCCATCTTCAAGGACACCTCCTTGGTGACCATCGTCAGCTTGTATGAACTGACCGGCGCTCTGGGGCTGGCACTGAACTCCGACGCCGACTGGCGGCCCTACAAGATCGAAGGCTATGTCTTCATCGCGATGATTTATTTCGTTTTCTGCTTTGCCATGTCTCGTTACAGCCAATGGGTTGAGGGCGAGGTTAACAAGGGCAAGCAGCGCTGATTCACGCAACAGGTTCCATCATGAGCACACCCATCATCAGTTTTGACAAGGTCAACAAGTGGTACGGCAATGACTTTCACGTCTTGCGCGACATCGACCTGAATGTGGCCAAGGGCGAGCGCATCGTCATTTGCGGCCCTTCTGGTTCGGGCAAATCCACCCTGATTCGCTGCATCAACCGGCTCGAAGAGCATCAGCAGGGTCGCCTGGTGGTCGATGGCATCGAGCTGTCCGACGATCTCAAGGCCATCGATACCGTGCGCAAGCAGGTGGGCATGGTGTTTCAGCAGTTCAATTTGTTTCCGCACCTGACCGTGCTGGAAAACCTGACCCTGTCGCCGATGTGGGTGGGCAAGCTCCCGAAGAAGGAGGCCGAGGAACGGGCCATGGCCCAACTCAATCGGGTGCGCATTGCCGAGCAGGCCAGTAAATACCCCTTGCAACTGTCGGGCGGGCAGCAGCAGCGGGTGGCCATTGCGCGGGCGCTGTGTCTGACGCCCAAGATCATGCTCTTTGATGAGCCCACCTCAGCGCTCGACCCGGAGATGATCAAGGAGGTGCTCGATGTGATGGTCGAGATGGCCGATCAGGGCATCACCATGCTGTGCGTGACCCATGAGATGGGTTTTGCCAAAGCGGTGGCCGATCGGGTGATCTTCATGGACCAGGGGCAGATCGTCGAGCAGAACACCCCTGATCAGTTTTTTAATCACCCACAGACCGATCGGGCACAAGACTTCCTGTCCAAGATTCTGGGGCATTGAAGCCAGGCCTGACTTTGAACGTTCGCGGGGGGCGCGAGGCGTACGGGCCACCGCCCGTCAGCGGCTGGCCAGGTAACGCTTGCGCCAGAAAACGCCAATCACCAGGCTTGCCAGCCCGGCCATCAGGCCGATCACCCACCACAGGCCGTTGCTGGCATGGATGGCCGGCATGAATTCGAAATTCATGCCAAAAAAACCGGTGATGAAGTTCAGCGGCAGAAACACCGCCGTCAGGGCAGTGAGGGTGCGCATGATCTCGTTGGTGCGGTGGCTTTGCGCCGAAAAATGCATCTGCACCGCCGCCTCCGTGCTGTGCTCGAGACGCTGCACATGGCGCACCACACGCTCAATGTGTTCAAGCACGTCGCGTGAGCGAACCTTGAGCAATTCGCGCTCACGTTGCAGTGCCGGTGAGGGATCATCCGGCCAGGTCTCCAGCGCATCGATCCAGTCCTGGATGGCACTGCGCTGGTCTTCGCAGACCTCGTCGAGCCGATGCAAGGTGATGCGCGCGTCGAGCACGGCGCTCCAGTTCGAAAAACGGGTACCCGGGTTGAGCAGTTCGGCCTGCCAGTGGTCGAGTTGACGATTGAGTTCACGGCGCAGGTCCAGGTACCCATCGACCATCAGGTTGACCAGTCGCAGCATCAGGTCGGCTGGGCTGGTGGGCAGCTTGGCGCTTGCAGTTCGGCCGGCCTGCGAGCCGACTTCGAGCAAGCGGGCGGCATAGCTTTCCCGCACGGTGTCGCCCTCCGGATGCACCGACAGCAGCACGCGGTCAAAGATGGCCAGGCCGACCGGGTGGGTGTCGATGCGGCGCAGGATGACGGGCCCGCGGGCTTTCTTTGTGGGCGTGGCCGGGTGAGCGTCGCTGACGACGCGCGCGGTGGTCAGGCGCCGGAACACCAGCAGGTCATATTGCGAGGTGTAGTCGTAGTGCGAGGGCAACTGCAGGTTGAGCAGGTCTGAGACATGCAGGTCGACCAGTTGCTGGCCGCACAAGCGCTGCAGTGTGGCTTGCACTTCGTCGAGTTGTTCCTGCAGCACCGCACGGCCGATGGCCAGCCAGATGAATCCCTGCTCGGGCAGTTGCTGCGGCCACAGTGCGCTCTCGTTGACCTGACTGGCAACGATGTGAAAGGCGCGCAAAGGGATGGCAGACATGGCAGACCTGAGTGTGCCATGCCCGCCTGCGGCAGCTTCAGCGGCGCAGCTTGCGTGCCACGTCCAGCGAAAAATAGGTCAGGATGCCATCGGCACCGGCGCGCTTGAAGGCCAGCAGGCTTTCCATCATGACCGCGTCGTGGTCGAGCCAGCCGTTTTGGGCGGCGGCTTTGATCATGGCGTATTCGCCCGAGACCTGGTAGGCGAAGGTCGGCACCTGAAAGGTGTCTTTGACTCGTCTGACCACGTCCAAATAGGGCATGCCGGGCTTGACCATCACCATGTCGGCGCCCTCGGC
>JAXITB010000245.1:0-4789 GCA_034680305.1 Polaromonas sp.
AGACCTCAAAGCAGGCTACCGCGGCATCCAGGCACTCAAGGGAGTGAGCCTGAGCGTGGCGGCCGGCGAGATGGTGGCCATCATCGGTGCCAATGGCGCAGGCAAGTCCACCCTGCTCAATACCCTCAGCGCCATCGTGCCGGCCAGCAGCGGGCGCATCGAATTCGACGGACAGGACATCACGGGCGGATCGGCTCACCAAGTGGCCCGATCGGGCCTGCTACAGGTGCCCGAGGGGCGTCAAGTGCTGGCCGACATGACAGTGCAGGAGAATCTGCAACTGGGCGCGCTGGCCCGCGGCCCGAGGCCGGCCTTCTATGAACTCGACAAGGTGCTGACGCTGTTTCCCATTCTCAAAGAACGCATGGGCCAGTTGGCAGGAACGCTCTCGGGCGGGCAGCAGCAAATGCTGGCCATCGGTCGGGCCCTCATGGGCAGCCCGCGGGTGCTGCTGCTCGACGAGCCCAGCCTGGGACTGTCGCCTCTGATGACCCAGCAGGTGTTCCAGGCCCTGACCCAACTGCACGGCGAGGGCCTGACCATCGTGCTGGTAGAACAAAACGCACACCGCGCGCTGGCCGCCACCCAACGCGCCTATGTGCTCGAGCGGGGCCTGATCGTGCAGCAAGGCCCCAGCAGTCAATTGCAAAACGACCCGACCATCATCGAACACTACCTGGGCTCCGGCCACTGACCGACCCACCGTCTTTTTCTGCCCCACCCTGTCCAACCCTGAGGAGACTTCCATGACAGAACCATCTCGCCAAGCCCCAGCCCACCAGCGCCCAAGCCTGCGGCGACTCGGCCGCATCGCCGCAGCGAGCATCCTGCTGGCTAGCGCCACCCTCGGCCAGGCGGCCGAATACAAGGTGGTGGTGCTTCAGTCCCTGACCGGTGGTGCCGCCTTCATCGGCGCGCCCATGCGTGACGGCGCGGTGCTGGCCGCCGAGGAGATCAACCGCAAGCAGGAGCTAGGCGCCGGCAACACCATCAAGGTCGAGATCGCCGACGACGCCACCGACCGCAACCAGACTCTGTCGCTGATCAAGCGCTACGCGGCCGATCCAACGGTTCTGGCCATCATGGGCCCGACCAGTGGCGCAGTGGCTGTGGCCGGTGCCGCCGCCGCAAACGACCTGAAAATTCCGCTGCTGGCCACCTCCAACTCCATGGACGTGCTCAAGGCCGGTCCCTGGTCGCACATCCTGACCCAGCCCGGCGATGTGACCATGCCCTTCATTGCCAACTACGCCATCGACAAGCTGGCGGTCAAGAACTGCACCGTGATCGGCCTGCACGATGTCGAGATCTACCTGTCGATGCAGCGGGTTTTCGAAAACATCATCAAGCAGCGCGGCGCCCGGGTCGGCTCGGTCGAGGCCATCAAGGGCAGCGACTCCGATTTCTCGGCCCTGGCCACCAAGGTGGTCAACGCCAATCCCGACTGCGTGTTCATTTCGGCCACGGCGCCGCAATCGGCCAACCTGATCATCCAACTGCGCAATGCGGGCCTGGACCCCAAGACCCGGGTACTCGGCCACAACGCCTTTTCTTCCAGCCAACTGGTCGATCGCGGTGGCAAGGCCGTCGAAGGCGTGTATTTCATTGGGGACTGGGTACCCGGTGGCACGGACGACTTCAGCCGCGCCTTCGCGGCCAGCTTCCGGGCCAAGCACAAGGCCGAGGCCGACAACTGGGCAGCCGTGGGCTATGGTGGCATGCGCATCATGGCCAACGCCATCAAAAACGCAGGCGTCAGCCCCACCCGTGACAGCGTCCGCGCGGCGCTGGGGCGCACCAAGGACGTGCCAGTGGTCATTGGTCAAGGCAGTTATTCGATGAACGCCGAACGCGTGCCCTTCTCAGGCATGCGCGTCATGCAGGTCAAGAACGGCAAGTTCGAACTGGCACCCTGATGCCCACCGAGCCCTGATGGCTCGCTGACTTCAGCCCAAGGGGGCGGTGGTTTGAAACTACCGCCCCCTATCTCTTTCAAGTCGCTGAGTGGGGGAGCAGCCCCGCAGCGCTCATGCTTGGTGAGGCCTCATGCTGATTCCGCTTCTTCTGAAGGGCAAGACCGCCCTCATCACCGGTGCCGGACAAGGCAATGGCCGGGCCATGGCCATCGGGCTGGCGCAAGCCGGCGCGCGAGTGATCGTGACTGATCTGAATCGGGAAACGGCCCAAGAGACCGCGCAACTCATTGAGCAGGCCGGCGCGCAAGCGCAATCGCACGCACTGGACGTGGGCGATGCCTTTGCCTGCCAGGCCCTGTTTGAGGCCCTGGGGCTCAACGCTCTGGACGTGCTGGTCAATAACGCCGGCATCATCGGTAGGGAGGGCATCGACGGGCCGACGGCCCTGCAGACCTTTCAGCGGGTGATCCGGGTCAATCTGGAAGGCACGGTCAACATGTGCCACGCCGGTCTGAGTGCGCTCAGGCAAGCCAGGGGCTGCATCGTCAACATCGCGTCGGTGGCCTCCTTCGCCGGCCAGCCCGGCAGCATGGGTTATGCGCCGTCCAAAGGCGGCGTCAAGCTACTGACGCAGTCACTGGCGGCTGAATTGGCCCGCGATGGTGTTCGGGTCAACGCCATCGCGCCGGGCCTGATGGACACGCCCATGATTGACTTCACCCGCCACAACCCGCAGCGCCTCGAGGGCTTCATCCAGCGCATACCCATGGCGCGCATGGGCCGCCCCGATGAACTGGTCGGTGCCCTGCTCTTTCTAGCCTCGGACATGTCCAGCTATGTGACGGGCGCCATCGTGCCCGTCGATGGCGGCCTGCTGGCGGTCTGAAGATCAGCGCCGTGCGCTGGCCGCGGCCGGCGCACGCAGAGCTTGCGGCAAGGTACGCACCGGGTAGACCGCGCAGCCCAGCCGCTGCGAAATCGATCGGGCTGCGTCGTGCAGAGCGGCGATCAGCGGCCCTTCTTCATTAGGCTGCAGGAAATGCGCTGGAAAGGCCGTGCCCAAGGCACCCACGATTTGCTGGTCGGCCCGAAACAGGGGCACCGAAATCACGCCCAAGCCAATGCTGGTTTCATTGCGCTGCATGGCGTAACCGGTCTCACGGGCCTGCTTGACGACAGCCTCAATCTTGGTCCGATCACGCAGCGTGTCGGTGGTCAGGGCCGGCACCGGCATGGCCAACAGGCGCTCACGCTCAGCTGGTGCCATGAACGCCATCATCACCCGGCCAGCCGAGGAGGCCCCCATCGGCACGCAATTGCCCGAATGCCAGCCCGTGTCAATGAAGTAAGGCCCTTCCAGACCGATCAGGTACAGCGACTGGTCGCCATGCGGAATGGACAGGCGCACGCTGTGACCGGTGCGGTTAAGCAACTCCCGCATCACCGGTGTGGCGGCCTGGCACAGCGCGTCATGGGTGGTAAAGCGCGAGCCCAGCAAATAGCTGCGCTGACCCACATGGTAGGTGCGGGTCTGGGGGTCTTGGGCGACCAGGCCGCTATCGACCAGCGCACTCAAGATCTTGGCGACCTGGCTCTTGGACAGGCCACAGCGATTGGCCAATTCGGTCACGCCCAGATCGCGCGGGCCGCTTTCGAATTCGAGCAGCACACGCAAGCCAGTACGCAGCGACTTCATGTACTCGTTGCTGGGGGCGACCTCATCGGCGGTGATCGGAGCTTTGCTGGTCTTGGGCATGGTCAAACGGCCTCCTGATGCCGAGCCACGACAAGTGTATCGAGCGCTACCGCCCCTCGTCCCAGCGCGCGCACTCGCAGCGGATTGATGTCAACCTCGGCCACCCAGTCATCAATCAGGAACTGCTGGCCGATCTGCCAGATCACCTCGACCGCGGCGGCCACATCCAGTGGGCCCTGGCCACGCGCCCCGGCCAAAATGGGGGCGATCTTCAAGCGACCGATCAACTCTGCGATTTCCTGCCGACTCGCCGGTAAGGCCAGAAAGCCCACATCGTCAAGGACCTCGGCCCAGATGCCACCGGCACCGACCATCAGCGTCCGCCCGAGCTCCGGGTCGATCGAACAACCCACAATCAGCTCGAACCCGTCAAGCACCATAGGCTGTACCGAATAGCCCTCAATGCGGGCCGTGGGCGCGTGAGCCGCCACGCCGCGCACCATGGCAGGCCAGGCTTGCCGCAACGCGTCCTCGTCACCCAGGTTCAAAGCCACCCCACCGGCTTCGCTCTTGTGGGCGATGTCGGGCGAGACCACCTTGAGTACCACTGGGAAGCCTTGCTGACGGGCAAAGGCCGCTGCATCGTCGAGTTGCGTGAACACCTGCTCGGGCACCTGCGGCACCGCAGCGGCCTTTAGAAACTGCGCCACCGAGCCACTGCCGGCACGCTCCGCCAGATGCGCATCGGCCGCAGCCAGAGGCGCCAGCACCTGTGCGCGCCGCCCCAGTGCAGCCACCAGCCGCTCGGGCGTGGGCAGCATGAGCACGCCTGCCCGCAACAAACGCAGTCGGTCTTCGCGCTCAAAAGGGTCGCACGACGACAAATAGGACACGGCCAGCGCCTTGCCTTGGCTGCGCCCTTGCATGGCCAGTCGCTCCAACCAGGGCAACAGGGCCTTGTAGTCGTGAGCCAGCCGAGTCAAGACCACCAGCAAGACGCCGATGCCCGGATCGCGGATCACTGCCTCGGCACAGGCACCAAAGCCGCCCTCGTTGGCAAACAGGGCGGTATCGACCGGGTTGGCCACCGACATCTGTGGCGGCAGCAACTCGCGCAAGGTCGCCTGGGTGCCAGCGGCAAAGGGCGGCAAGGGCACACCGAAGCGGGCCGCCTCAT
>JAXITB010000246.1:0-4784 GCA_034680305.1 Polaromonas sp.
CCTCATCCGCCGCCGCATCGCCGCGAGGGCGCGGCTCCCACAGGGTCCTCACCCAGGTTGTCGCTTGGTTCATGGGAGGACTGCCCTTGTCGCGATGCGGCCGTCGCTCAGCTTGTGGGAGCGCCGCCCTCGGCGCGATGCCGCCTTCAATCCGGGGCTGTGCCTCATCCGCCGCCGCATCGCCGCGAGGGCGCGGCTCCCACAGGGTCCTCACTCAGGTCGTCGCTTGGTTCATGGGAGGACTGCCCTTGTCGCGATGGGGTCGTCGCTCGGCTTGTGGGAGCGCCGCCCTCGGCGCGATGCCGCCTTCAATCGGGGTCTGTGCCTCATCCGCCGCCGCATAGACCCAGTGAGAAACCGCCCTCAGGGCACCAGCCCCAACGCATGCATGTACGCCGGCTCGCACATGAGCTCGTCCCAGCCCAATGCGGGCCGCACCGGCAACAAAGCCCGGCGGCGTAACTCACTGGCCTCCAAGGACTCCCAATGGCCCTTGACTTGCGCCTCGGTCATGCCAGCGATCAGTTCGTCCACGGCCGCACCACCGTCCAGGCTCTGATTGCACAAGAGCACCATGTCGCAACCGGCATTGAGTGCCGCCACGGCCGCTTCGGTGTAGCTGACCTGGCGCCCGTCAATCAGGCGGGCGCCAGCCATGCTCAGGTCGTCACTGAACACCGCCCCGCCAAAGCCGAGTTGACCGCGCAAGATGGGGCCCAGCCAACGGGCTGAAAAGCCGGCCGGTCGGGCATCGACCTGCGGATAAATCACGTGGGCCGGCATGACGCTGCTGAGCACCGTGCTCAGCCACGGATAAGGCAGCGCATCGTCATTCAAGATGGCCTTCAAGCTGCGGCGATCCACCGGGATGTCAATGTGCGAATCGGCCCGCACAAAGCCATGTCCGGGAAAATGCTTGCCGCAGTTGGCCATGCCCGCCTGTAGCAAGCCGTGCATGAGGCTCTTGGCCAGCGCAGTGACGATGCGGGGGTCGCGGTCGAAGGCCCGATCGCCAATCACGCTGCTGCGCGAAGCGCTCGAATGCTCGTCGCTGTGATCGAGGTCGAGCACCGGGGTAAAACTCATGTCGACCCCGCAAGCGCGCAGCTCGGCGCCCAGCACATAGCCACAGGCGGTGGCCGCATCGCAAGCGGCCAGGGCGCTGCTGCCGGCCGGGCCTCGGTCGGGCTGCATCCACATCTGCCCGAGTGCACGCATCGGTGGCAAGTGGGTCATGCCATCGGTTTTGAAGCGCTGCACTCTGCCGCCTTCATGGTCCACCAAAATGAGCAGATCTCGGCGGACCGCCTTGATCTGCCGGCACAGCTCGGTGAGTTGAGTGCGGTCTTGCCAGTTGCGGGCAAACAAAATCACCCCGCCGATCAGCGGATGGCGCAGACGGCGGCGGTCTGCGGCGCTGAGCTGCAGGCCAGCCACGTCGATGATGAGGGGGCTGTGAGGCACGAGGCTGATGGTCATGGCTGGCTTTGTTCGACGATGACAAAACTCGTCGCGTAATCGGATTCGTCGCTGACACTGACATGGGCGCTCAGGCCGCGCTCTTCAAACCAGAGCTTGAGCGGGCCATGCAGCACGATCAAGGGCTGGCCGCTGGGGGCTTTGGCGATCTCGCACAGCCGCCAGGTCATGGGCATGCGCATGCCCAGACCAATGGCCTTGGAAAACGCCTCCTTGGCCGAAAACCGGGTGGCCAGAAAACGCACGCCGCGCTCGGGCCAGCGCTGGCTGCGCTGGCGCCAGGTGATCATTTCTGCATCGCTGAGGATCTTGCTGGCAAAGCGCTCGCCGTGCCGGTCGAGGCTGGCGCGGATGCGGCGGATGTCGCAAATGTCGGTGCCAATGCCGTAGGTGCGGGCGTTCATCACAAGCTCAGGCAGGGTGGCCGACCGCGTCAATGACCGCCAGATAGGCTTTGACGGTGTCGGCATAGCCCAACTCCAGGGCGTCAGCGATCAGCGCGTGTCCGATCGAGACCTCCTGCACGCCCGGCACGGCGCGCAGAAAGTCGGCCAGATTGTCCCGATTGAGGTCATGACCGGCATTGAGCCCCAGGCCCACCGCTCGGGCTGCCTGGGCTGCAGCGGTGTAGGTCGCCAGCACCTGTGCCTGCCCGGGCGTGCCCCAGGCGCGGGCATAGCCCTCGGTGTAGAGCTCAACGCGGTCGGCGCCCAAGGCGCGGGCCTGGGCCATGGCCTCGGTCGGCAGCGGGTCCATGAACAGGCTCACCCGCACGCCCAGCGCATGCAGCTCGTCGATGATCGGCTTGAGGCGCGCCGCATCCTGGGGCAGGCTCCAGCCGTGGTCGCTGGTGAACTGGTCCTGGCTGTCGGGCACCAGCGTGCACTGATGGGGCCGGAGTTGGCGCACCAGGTCCATGAGGTTGTGGAAGGGGTTGCCCTCGATGTTGAACTCGCGCTCGGGCCATTGGCGCATCAGCGCGGCAATCGCATGGGCGTCGCTGGTTCGAATGTGGCGCTGGTCAGGCCGAGGGTGAATGGTGATGCCGGCCGCGCCAGCCTCCAGACAACACTGGGCGGCGCGCACCGGACTGGGAATGTCCAGATGGCGGCTGTTGCGCAGCAAGGCGACCTTGTTGACGTTGACCGACAAGGCGGTACGCGGGTGGTCAATCTGGGGCATAGCGGGTCATCAAAATAAGCGGGGGCCAACCGAGATCAGGTGCGCTCCAGCCCATTCAAGGTGTGCAGGTCATGCAGCATCTGACGGGTCTTGAGCATCTTCACGCCGCAATGGTAGTGCAGCAAGGCGCGCAGCTGGATTTTCAGGGGCTGCGCCATATCGGTCAGGGCCTGCAGGGTGTCTGAAAAAGTGGCGGCCTCCTGCAAGCTGGTGTGCAGGGCCAGCCACTGGCTGCCCGTGAGCCAGACCCGGTCGTCGCCATGCGCCTGACGCAGGCCGGCTTCCGGAACCAACACATAGCCCAGCTCCGGCTGCAAGGCCTGTAAGGTGGCCGTCTCGCGGTCCAGCGCGGGCAGCAGCCCGATGTCGCGCAGCAACCAAAGCTCGAAGGTTCGCAAGGCCAACTGCAAAGCCTCCGCCTTGGGCGTGGCCAGCAGGCGAACGGCGGCGGCATAGGCATCAAACAGGCGCGGATGCGGGTCGTCGCGCGCCAGCAGGCGCATCAGCAATTCATTGAGGTAGTAGCCCGACAGCAGGGCTTCGCCGGTGGGCATGACATGGCCGCCCTGCCACTCGGCACTTTTGAGGCTTCGGATCTCAGCGTCGCCGCCAAAGGCCAGACTCAGGCCCTGCAAGGGCAGCAGCACTGGCCGAAAACCGGAGCTGGGTTTTTTGACCCCCCGGGCCACCAGTGCGATGCGACCATGATGGCGGGTGAAGGCCTCCAGGATCAGGCTGGACTCGCTCCAGTCGTAGCGGTGCAGCACAAAGCTTGGTTCATCACTGATGCGCTTGGCAACCACGTCGAGGTTATTCGTAACCGAAGGACCGCACCCGGGCATCATCGTCGGCCCAGCCTGAGCGCACCTTGACCCAGATTTCGAGGAAGACCTTGTGGCCTGTCAGCGCTTCGAGTTCATGCCGGGCCTCGGTGCCGATGCGCTTGAGCTTTTCACCTTTCTCGCCGATCACCATGCCCTTGTGGTTGTCGCGCTCGACCACGATGGTGGCGGCAATGCGTCGCAGTTGGCCCTCCTCCTCGTACTTGTCGATCACCACGGTGGAGGTGTAGGGCAGCTCGTCGCCGGTGAGACGAAACAGCTTTTCTCTCACGATCTCGGCGGCCATGAAGCGGTCGCTGCGATCGGTCAGTTCATCGGCCCCATACATCCAGGGCTGCTCAGGCAAGTATTTTTGACAGATGGCCAACAGGCGCTCGACGTCCTTGGCGTTCTTGGCCGACATGGGCATGAACTCGGCAAAGTCATGACGCTGCTGCATGTCGCGCAGCCAGGGTGCCAGTTCGCTGCGCCGGTGCACCTGATCGAGCTTGTTGGCCAGCAGCACGGCGGGCACGGACGGGGGCAGCAGCGACAACACCTGGGCGTCGGCCAGGTTGAACTGACCGGCCTCCACCACCATGAGGATCAGGTCGACATCGCTGACGGCGCCGACCACCGTTTTATTGAGCGAGCGATTGAGCGCGTTGCCGTGGCGGGTTTGGAAACCGGGCGTATCGACAAACACGTATTGCACCAGGGCCTCAGTGCGCACCCCGGTGATGCGGTGGCGGGTGGTCTGCGCCTTGCGCGAGGTGATGCTGATCTTCTGGCCCACCAGCGCGTTGAGCAGCGTGGATTTACCCACGTTGGGCTTGCCCACGATGGCGATCAAGCCGCAGCGTTGCCCCTCAGTCGGCACCGTGGGCGCGGCCGATCGTCCGGCCAAGGCCTGCGCCAGCATGGCGTCGAGCTCCTGCGGACTTTGCTCGGCTGCGGGATCGGGAGGTGGTGATGCATTCATGGTCGGCCAGATGTCATAAGGACTTGATGTGGCCCATCATGGCAGCGGCAGCAGCCTGCTCACCTGCACGGCGCGAGCCACCAATGCCGCGCTCGATGCGACCGAGCTCGGCCACCTCGCATTCGACATCGAAGACCTGTTGATGCGCGGCCCCCGAGGTGGCCACCACCCGGTAGATGGGCAAGGCCATCTTGCGGCCCTGCAGCCACTCCTGCAATTCGGTTTTCGGGTCCTTGCCGATGGCCGCCATGCTGGGCGTGATGTCCACATCGTCAAAGAGACGCCAAACCAGCGCCTGCGCTTGATCGTAGCCAGCATCC
>JAXITB010000247.1:0-4783 GCA_034680305.1 Polaromonas sp.
GCTGGTCCTCAAGCCGCACCTGCACCCGGTAAAAGCTGAGCGACTGGCCGTTGGGTCCTTGCTCGACCAGCGTGTCCGAGCTGATGTAGGTCAGCTTGCCAACCAGCATGCCATAGACCGAAAAGTCAAAGGCGTCGAGCTTGACCTGCACCGGCAGACCCAGCTCAAGTTGGCCGATGTCCACCGGATTGATCTTGGCCTCGATGACCATGTCGCTTTCGGTGGGCGAGATCTGCATGAGTTCGTCGCCGGCGCGCAGCACGCCGCCAACGGTGTTGATGCGCAAGTACTTGACGATACCGGCCACCGGAGCGATGAGGTCGGTGTGCTCGAGCACGCTGCGCCGCTCATCGAGCTTGTAGCGCTGCGAGGACAACTCGTCTTCCAGACGGGTCACCTCGGTGCGGGCCTCTTGCAGGTATTTGTTGCGCAGTTCAGCCAGGCGCGCCTCAATGTCGGTGACCTGGCGCAGTGCCCGCATGACTTCAACCCGGCTGACATCGCCCCCTTTGAGCAGGGCTTGGTTCATCTGCAGTTCTTCACGGGCCAGCTTGAGTGCTTCTTCCAGGGATTCGGTGGCGTCGGTCAGGCTGGTCCGCCTTTGCGCATAAAGCCTCTCCTGGGCAGAAACGAATTCCGGGTAAGCCTTGAGCGAGGGCGGGAACACCGGCTTGGTGCCCAAGGATTCCGCCTTCGCCCGGATCAGCCCAGCTTGCAGAGCCGCGACCTTGGAGCGGCTTTCTTCAAAGGCCGCGTTGCTGCGGTCTTTTTCGAGCATGGCCAAGCGCTGACCGGCTTTGACCTCTTGGCCTTCTTGCACCAAGATCTGCGACAGCACACCACCGTCGGCCGCCTGGATGATCTGGGTGCGGGCGCTGGTGATGATCGAGCCTTGAGCCCGCACGGTCTGGTCGATTTCGAACCAGGCCGCCCAGCCAAGGAAGACGGCCAACATGGCCGCCAGCACAACGATGATGGACAGGCGAAAGCCCTTTTTTTGCTCGCTCATGCGCCAGCTCCTTGCTCCGTGGGGGCCGCGCCTGCCGGCGACGCAGCCTGCGCGCCCTGCCCCTGGGTACGGGCCGCGCTCAAACGCTGCAACACGGCGTCTTTGGGGCCGTCCATGACGATCTGATGATTGGCCACCACCATGATGCGGTTGACCAGTCGCAGCAACTCCGGCTTGTGGGTGACCACCACCAGCACGTCTTCAGGCTGCAGGGTGCGCGCCAGGGCGCCCAGAATATGCTGTTCGAGCGCACTGTCCATGGAGGCAGTGGGCTCGTCGAGCAGCCAGATGCGCGGGCGGCGCAAAAACACCCGGGTCAGGTTGACCAATTGGCGCTGACCGGACGACAAGCCGGTGCCGCCTTCGCTGATCACTTGCTGCAGGCCTTGGGGGTTGGGGCTGATGACCGACTGCATGAGGCCAGTGACACGGGCCGCCTCCAGGATGACATCGTCGCCGGGATCGATCAGGCCCAGGATGAGGTTCTCCCGCAGGCTGCCTGCGAACAGGCGGCCTTCTTGCTGCAGATAACCCACCTTCTCGGCCAAGGCGGGCTTGGAGACGTGGGCCAGGTCCAGACCGTCGATCTTGACCATGCCGGCCTGCGGCTTGTACATCCCGCTGAGCAAACGCAGCAAGGTGGTCTTGCCAGCGCCAATGGGGCCAAGCACACCGATTTTCTCGCCGGGGCGAATCTGCAACTCGGCGATGGCCAGGGCCTGGCCTTGGCCGTAGCTGGCGGCCACTTTCTCGAAGGTGTAGTGACCCTTGATGGTTTGCGGCGCAATGGCCTGCTCTTGGCCGTGGTGGTCGTCTTGCAGGGTCCAGATGCGATCCAGGCCTTGCAAGGCGGTGCGGGTGTGGGCCCACTGAATGAGCCGGTCGGGCAAGGCGGCGACCGGGCCGAGCACGCGGCCAGACAAGATGGAGCAGGCGATCAAGCCACCCATGGTGAGCTCGCCCCGCGAAATTTGCAGCGAACCCACAGCCACCAGGAGCACATAGGAGATCTGCTGCATGCCCGCGGCCATGAACTGCGAATACTCGCTGACGCGCCGCATTTCCTGCTCGACGTCGCGCGCCTCGTCGGTGGTGCCGATCCAGCGCGAGAGCATGCGCCAGCCGCTTTGCCCCGACTTGATGGTCTCTGCACCTTCCACCGTTTCAACCAACAGCCCAGTCTTGAAGTTGCTGGCCGCATTGGCCTTTTTACTCAGGGCGTCGACCCGCCGCCGGTAGATCAGCCCGAGCGTGAGCGCCAGGCAGAAAAAGATCAGCGGAATGACGGCCAGCCAACCGCCGACCCAGGCGATGACCAGCAAAAAGAGCAGCGCAAAGGGCACATCGATCATGAGGTGCGAGGTCAGCGCCGTGAGGAAGCCGCGCACCGTTTCATAGCCCCGCAACTGCGAGGCCAGCGAGCCCACACTGCGGGGCAGTTGATCGAGCCGAATGGCCAGAAAGCGGCTGTAGACCTCACGCGCGAGTTTTTGGTCGACCTGATCGACCATGCGCTCGAACAGGCGCGATCGCGCGAGCTTGGCCAGGGTTTCAAACAAGATGGCCAACAGCACCCCGGTGGTCAGCACCCACAGGGTCTGGCTGGCGCCGGTGGGCACCACGCGGTCGTAGACCTGCATGCTGTAAAACGAGGTGGCCAGCGCGATCATATTGATCATGAGGCCAGCAAGTACACCCTCGGCCCAAATGCGCTTGTGCGAAAACACCTCGCGCCGGATGAGCTTGTAGACCTCGCTGCCGGACGGGTCATAAGGCCGGGCCAGCTTGAGCTTGACGACCAGCCAATCGCTCAGCGCATGCAGTGGCGTCTCTACCCAGCGCTGGGTTTTTGCGTCAAAGGTTTCAGTCAGCCACTCGTTTTGCGCGGTGCGCCCGCGCAGCAGGGCCCAGCCTTGATCGGGCCGATAGATCAGACAGGGGCAAGAGGCTGGGTCAACCGAGGACGATTTGAGCCAGCGTGCCTTGGGCAGTTGCAGGGTATCGATCAGTTGCTCGACAGCTTGCCGCGGCGAGACGGCTGCGTCGGACTGCTCCTGCTTGTCGAGTTGTTCTACGGCCGCTTGCAGCGCCAGGCGGTCGACCGCCTCGGACTGAACCTGCGCCAGGCGCATCAACAGGGGATAGAGTATTTTCATGGGACCAGTTCCTCACTGGCGCGGGGCATTGGTGGGAGCGTTGATGGGAGCGCTCAGGCCAGACAGAACGGCAGGCACACCCTCGGAAAGAACGGTCAGTCGCCAGCTGGAGACCACGTAAGCCGCCTCAACTTCGGCCAGCGCAGTTTGCGCTTGGGCCAACTCCCGCGCCGCATTCATGACTTCCACCCAGGTCTTGCGACCGGCCAGGAACTGGCGATCCCACGATTCGACCATGGCCTGAGTGGAGGCCAGGCCAGCGAGCAAGCTCGAACGGCGCTGCGCCTGGGTGCGGACGGAGACGAATTCCAAGCTGATTTGTTCAATGAGATTTCGACGCGCCGATTCTTCTTCGGCTTGCAAGGCCTGCAGGCGGGCCAGCGCGGCGTCGACACCCGACTGGGCCGACAGGCCAGCGCCGGGCGAGGCCGATAATCCAATGAAAAACCGGTTGGCCGAATTGGGGCCGGAGGCCGAGAAACTGCCTTGCTGGTGCTCGGCGCGGGCATAGACCTCGGGCAGCAACTGGGCCTTTCGGATCTGTACGTCCATTTCCTGTTGCTTGATCTGCGCCTGCAGTTTGAGAGCCGTCGGGCTGTTGCGCCAGGCGCGCTCAATGAGGGCGGGCAGCTCGCCGATGGGTTCGACCGGACGCACCACATAGGCATCCATTTGCTCGGAGGCGATGCGCTTGCCCGTCAGCTGCTCCAGTCGGGCCAGCGCTGAGGCCAACTGCGCCTGCGCTGCCGCCGCATCGCCCTGGGTCTGCTCAAGTCGACCCTGCGCCAGCACGTCGTCAGCCACCGCAGAGACCCCGCCCTCGACCCGGCGACGAATCAAGGCAGACAGCCGCTGATGGGTTTGCACACTGTCTTGCAGGGCGAGCGACTTTTGCTGGCCGGCCTTCCATTCGCCCCAGACCTGAACGGTACGCAGGGCCAGTTGCTGACGCGTCTCTTCCATTTGGGCCTGTGCCGCTGCGGCAGCCGCCTCGGCACGGGTGACACCGGCGCTCAGGCGCCCACCGGTCCACAGGGGCTGCTGCAAGCGAAAGGTCACCACCCGGCCATCCCTGCTGTTGTAAGAACTGTCTTGCTGCGAGGCATTGACCTGTTCCACCGAAACCGAGGGGGTGGGAAAGAACTGCCAATTGGCGCCCTTGATGTCCGCTTGGGTGGCTTGCACCAGTTGGGCCTGGCTCTGCAGCAATGGGTTGCCCGCAAAGGACAGATTGAGCAGATCAATCATGGTGCCCGCATGCGTCGGCAGCGCGAGCAAACCGAAAGACAGGCTGGCCAGCCAAGACCAGGGGGATTGATCGAGACGCATACGCTAGGACACAAGAATCGGGCCGGTCATGCCCTGGGCCTCTGGGACCCGCAGGTCACCCACAAGTGCCGGAGGTGAGAAAAGTTTGAACAAGCTGAACGCCCGATTAAAAAAACGGCTAATTATGTAGCAATTCGTAAGCCATCGAGGCGGCTTCGGCGACGAAAGGAAAACTGGCTGCGTGATCCAACGAAAAAAGCCCGCGTCAGAGACTACGGGCTTTGAAGAAGATGGTCGGTGTGAAAGGATTCGAACCTTCGACCCCTTGCACCCCATGCAAGTGCGCTAC
>JAXITB010000248.1:0-4772 GCA_034680305.1 Polaromonas sp.
AACGGGCGTGATTCCAAGCCCAAGATGCTCGGTGTGAAGGTCTTCGGCGGCCAGGCCATCAGCGCTGGCGGCATCATCGTGCGCCAGCGTGGTACCCGGTTTCATGCCGGCACCAACGTGGGCGTTGGCAAGGACCACACCCTGTTTGCCCTGGTCGACGGCCAGGTGAGCTTTGCCGTCAAGGGCGAGCTCAACAAGCACATGGTCAATGTGACCCCGGCCTGAGTCCGGGCCGCTGTGGCCGCTGATGAAAGCCCCGCCCGGCGGGGCTTTTTCATTGGACCATGCGCATCAAGCTTTGATTAAACTTGGACAGCAGCCCGCGCGCTGCCTCAAACCTCATGAAATTTGTTGACGAAGCCTATATCGACATCGCCGCCGGCGATGGCGGCAGCGGCTGCGTCTCGTTCCGGCACGAGAAGTACAAGGAATTTGGCGGCCCCAATGGCGGCGACGGCGGCCGTGGCGGGCACATCTATGCGGTGGCCGACGACAGCCTCAACACCCTGGTCGACTACCGGTTTTCGCGCCGCCATGAGGCCAGAAACGGTGAACATGGCAAAGGCTCGGACATGTTCGGCGCCAAGGGCGATGACATCCTCCTCAAAATGCCGGTCGGCACCATCCTGACGGACGCCGAAAGCGGCGAAGTCGTTTGCGAACTGCTGACCCCGGGCGCGCAGGTGCTCATTGCCAAGGGCGGCGATGGCGGCTTTGGCAATCTGCGCTTTAAGAGCTCAACCAATCGCGCGCCGCGCACCAAAACACCAGGCTGGCCGGGCGAACGCAAGAGCCTCAAGCTCGAGCTCAAGGTGCTGGCCGACGTGGGCCTGCTGGGCATGCCCAATGCGGGCAAGTCGACACTGATCTCGGCCGTCTCCAACGCCAGACCGCGCATCGCCGACTACCCCTTCACCACCTTGCACCCCAACCTCGGCGTGGTGCGGGTCGGGCCAGAGCAAAGCTTTGTGATTGCCGACCTGCCCGGCCTGATCGAAGGTGCGGCTGAGGGCGCGGGCCTCGGGCATCTGTTCCTGCGGCACCTGCAGCGCACCCGGCTGCTGCTGCATGTGGTCGATCTGGCCCCCTTTGACGAAGGGGTGGACCCGGTCGCTCAGGCCAAGGCCATCGTGGCCGAATTGCGCAAGTACGACGAAGACCTGTACAAAAAGCCGCGCTGGCTGGTGCTCAATAAGCTGGACATGCTCGACGCCGACCAGCGTGCCAAGGCCGTCAAGGACTTCCTCAAGCGATCGCGCTTCAAGGGCCCGGTGTTCGAGATTTCGGCTCTGACGCGCGAAGGCTGTGAGCCCCTGATCCGTGCCATCTACCCCTTTATCGAACAGGTCAGGCTGGCCCAGCAAACCCCAGTGCAGGTCGATCCGCGCTTTGCGCAGGCAGCAGATACGCCTACATGACAACCGGCCGTTGACCGGCCCGCCAGAGACCGCGCAGATATGCAAACCAAGATCACCTCGGAGATGCTCACCCAGGCCAAACGCATCGTGGTCAAGGTGGGCTCCAGCCTGGTCACCGACGAGGGTCGCGGCCTGGACGCGCAAGCGATCGGGCTGTGGTGTGAGCAATTGGCGAAACTGGCCGGCCAGGGTCGGGAGCTGATCATGGTCAGCAGCGGCGCCATCGCCGAGGGCATGAAACGCCTGGGCTGGTCAAGCCGACCCAGCGCCATCCATGAGTTGCAGGCCGCAGCCGCCGTCGGCCAGATGGGTCTGGTGCAGGTCTATGAGAGCAAGCTGCGAGAACAAGGCGTGGGCAGTGCCCAGGTGCTGCTCACCCACGCCGACCTGGCCGACCGCGAGCGCTACCTCAACGCCCGATCGACACTGCTGACCCTGCTGCAGTTGGGCGTGGTGCCGGTGATCAATGAAAACGACACCGTGGTCAACGACGAGATCAAGTTCGGCGACAACGACACCCTGGGCGCGCTGGTGGCCAATTTGGTCGAGGCCGATCTGCTCATCATCCTGACTGACCAAAAGGGCCTGTACTCGGCCGACCCACGCAAGGAGCCGCAGGCCCGGTTCATCCACGAAGCCCGCGCCGGCGATCCAGCCCTGGAAGCCATGGCTGGCGGGGCTGGCTCGAGCATCGGCAAGGGCGGCATGATCACGAAGATTCTGGCGGCCAAACGGGCCGCCGGCTCGGGGGCCTCGACGGTCATCGCCTGGGGGCGCGAGCCCAATGCATTGCTGCGCCTTTGCGCGGGCGAGCCCATCGGCACCGCCCTGATCGCGCAGACCGCCAAGAATCAGGCGCGCAAGCAGTGGATGGTGGACCACCTGCAACTGCGTGGCTCGGTGAGCATCGACGCTGGCGCGGTGCTCAAGCTGCGCGATGAAGGCAAGAGCCTGCTGCCCATTGGCATGACGGCGGTGCAAGGCGATTTTTCTCGCGGCGACGTCATCGCGGTGCGCGACGAGCAAGGCCAGGAAGTCGCCCGCGGCCTGGCCAACTATTCCAGTGCCGAAGCACGCCTGATCCTGCGCAAGGCGTCCAGTGAATTCGAGCGCCTACTGGGCTACACCGGTGAGCCAGAGATGGTGCACCGCACGAACCTGGTGCTGTCGCGCTGAAGGCGCAGGCTCTTCAGCGAACCATCTGCACCGCACTTTGCCTTAGCGCGCGCAAGATGTCCTGCGCATTCAAGGGCGTGCCCCCGCTGTCACAGGCACCCTGCCGGGCCAGTTGCCAGGCGTGGAGCGAAGGCCTGCGGGACATGTCCTGCCACTGCGGATCGCTGCTGATCTGCCAGCGCCCGTCGCTGTGACGCGCATAGGTCTTGACCTGCCCGCTGGGACAGCGGATGCCCTCGTAAAACACATTGCGCACGCCACTGGGGCTGGTGGCCACGACGACATAGCGCACCACCCGGTCGGTCGGGGAGATGCTCAGCGTTTGCGGGTCGATCGCGTAGATCAGGGGGGAACTGGCATTGACCTCAAAGCGAAGCAGCCGCTCGACGTTGAAGTCAGGCGGCGTGGGCACAGGTCCTTCCTGCCAGTTGGAGTCGCCGAAGAACTGCGCCTGAGCCAGCGTCGACCAAGCCAAGCACAGTGCGAGTAGCGCGCGCTTCATGGCTTGAGGGCCGGCAGGTCACGCAAATCGCGCTGCGGGTCCGGGTCAAAGCTGGCGCCAGGTGGCAGATCCATGCTCGCTGGATCGGGCATACCGGCCGAGGGGCCAGCCGACTCGCGGCGCAGCGCGGCAGAGCGCATGAAACGGGCGCGCGGGTCGGACCGACCCTCGAAGCGAGGCACATAGCGGGCCAGTTCATTGAGCGCCATCTCGTAGACGCCGCGCTTGAACTCGACCACCACGTCCAGCGGCACCCAATAGTCGTTCCAGCGCCAGGCGTCGAACTCTGGGTGGTCGGTGGCGCGCAGGTTCAAGTCCCAGTCGTGACCGGTGAGCTGGAGCAAAAACCAGATCTGCTTCTGCCCCTTGTAATGACCGCGCGCATCGCGTCGGATGTAGCGATCGGGCACCTCGTAACGCAACCAGTCCCGGGTCCGGGCCAGCACCTGCACATGATGGGGATGCAGACCCACTTCCTCGTGCAGCTCCCGGAACATGGCCTGCTCGGGGTTCTCACCTCGGTCAATGCCACCCTGCGGAAACTGCCAGGAGTGGGTACGAATGCGCTTGCCCCAAAAGACCTGGCTTTTCTGGTTGAGCAGGATGATGCCGACGTTGGGCCTGAAGCCGTCTCGGTCGAGCATAATCGAACCTCAAAAATTTAAAACTGAGACCATTATGCACAGCAGTGGCCGACACGCCAAGTCGCCCCACAGGTGATGTGTCTCTCCACTGCCCGAGTTCCTGCATGAAAGCGTCCCAGTTCCTCATTGCCACGCTCAAAGAAGCGCCCGCCGACGCCGAAGTGGTCAGCCATCAGCTGATGATGCGCGCCGGCATGATCAAAAAACTCAGTGCTGGCATCTACACCTACATGCCCATGGGCCTGCGGGTGATCCGCAAGGTCGAGGCCATCGTGCGCGAAGAAATGAACCGCGCCGGCGCCATCGAGCTGACCATGCCGGTGGTGCAGCCGGCCGAGTTGTGGCAAGAGACCGGGCGATTCGAAAAAATGGGCCCGGAGTTGCTGCGCATCCGTGACCGGCACGACCGCAACTTTGTGGTGCAACCCACCAGCGAAGAGGTGGTCACCGACATCGCACGCCAGGACATCCGCAGCTACAAGCAGATGCCCAAGAACTTCTATCAGATCCAGACCAAGTTCCGCGACGAGCGGCGGCCGCGCTTTGGCCTGATGCGGGGCCGCGAATTCACCATGAAGGACGCCTACAGCTTCGACCGCGACCCGGTCGCAGCGCAAGCCAGCTACCAGGGCATGGCACAGGCCTATCGGCGCATCTTCGACCGATTCGGGCTGCGCTATCGCGCCGTGGCGGCCGATTCAGGCGCCATCGGCGGTGATCTGTCCGAGGAATTTCAGGTCATTGCCGCCACCGGTGAAGACGCCATCGTCTACTGCCCGGACAGCGACTACGCGGCCAACATGGAAAAGGCCGAGGCTCTGGCCCCGGCCGGGCCACGTCCGGCCGCCAGCCAGGCCCTGAGCAAAACCCCAACGCCCGGCAAGAGCACCTGCGCCGACGTGGCGCAGCTTCTGGGCGTGCCGCTGCAAACCACGGTGAAGTCCCTCGTGCTGGCCACCGACACGCTCGACGCAGCCGGCAACGTCGCCAAGAGCCAGATCTGGCTGTTGCTGGTGCGCGGTGACCACGACA
>JAXITB010000249.1:0-4735 GCA_034680305.1 Polaromonas sp.
GCCGCCCGCTCGAGCACCGCACGGGCGCGCGCATCACTGAGGTGGCGCAAGCGGAAGGTCAAGGGGTCGGTGCCGGCCAATTCGGCCAACTCGTCCATGAAGCTTTCTGCCGCAAACACATTGAGGTGCGCGCCCAACGAGCGCAGCGATGAGGTGCGGATCGGCATGCTCAACACCCGGTGGCTGATCACCTCGTGGCTGGCAAAGTCATACAGCGGCACCGCATTGCGCTCGGCCCCACCGCCGACGGCCAGCGGCATGTTGATCGCCACCTGCCGCTCAAACGGCGGCTCGATCATCGAAGCGGCCCGCAGCACCGGGATGGGGCTGCGACCGGGGCGCATGCTGTGCCCGGTCGACCACACCTCATGCCGCCAGTGCGCGATGCGGCCCTCGGCATCAAGATCGGCCTGCAGATCAGCCACCATGGCTGCCCCCACCGGCGCACAGCTCAGTTCGTCTTCACGGCTCCACTGCAGCCGCACCGGCCGGCCCGGGACCGCCCGCGCCAGCAGGGCGGCGTCGCCGGCCACGTCATCGGCGCCGTTGTGGCCGTAACAGCCGGCCCCGTCGGCATGGCGTACCCGAACCGCCTCAGGCGGCAAGCCGAGCATGGCAGCCAGATCGGCCCGCAAATTGAACACGCCCTGGGTATGGCTCCAGACCTCCAGCTGCGTGGGCTGGTCTGGCGTGTAGGTGGCCATCGCGCAGGACGGGGCAATCGAGGCATGGGCCAAAAAGGGCCGCTGGTAAGACGCGTCCAGGCTTTGCGCGGGCGCAGCGCCCTCGCCCGCTTGTTTGCGGCTGACGGTGCTGGTATCGACCGGACCCTGGCGCAGGCAGTCGGCCAGGGCCTGCATCTCAGGCAGGCTGGGCGATTCCTGCCAGCGGGCCAGCGCGGCCAGCCGACTGCGCGCTTGCAGCGCCTGGTACTCGGTCTGGGCCACCAGGCCCAAAAAGCTGCCGCTGCGAAGCACCGCCACCACGCCGGGCAGCTCTCGCGCGGCCTGCAAATCCACATCGAGCAGACGGGCGGCCGGCGACGGGGCCTGCACCACTGCGCCATGCAGCATGCCGGGCAGCACCATGTCGTGCAAAAAGCTGGGCCGACCCAGGACCTTGGCCGGCAGGTCCAGGCGCTGCAGCGGCGCGGCGGCATGGGCTGGCGGCGTGGCATCGACCGCTTGAGCGGCTGGGCCATCGAGCAAAGCCGGATCGGCCAGTGCCCAATAGCTGCTCAGCGCCGGCCCGCCAGGCAGGCCGATCTGACCATCGCTCACCCACAGTTGGGCCTGCTGCTCGGCGCTCAGGCCCAGCTGCCTGGCCGCCTTGTCGAGGTACAGGCCCCGGGCCTGCGCGCAGACCTGACGCAGCGCGCCGCCGGAATCGGTGATCGACAAGCTGCCGGCCGTCACGCCTTCGTTGGGCGAGACCTGGGTGTCGGCACTGAGCATGCGAATGCGCTCAGGCGCCACGCCCAGCGCTTGGGCCACGATCTGGGCCAGCGCGGTGCGCAGCCCCTGGCCCAATTCAACCTTGCCACTGCGCACCGTCACGCTGCCGTCTGCCCCGATGGTCAACCACTGCCCCAGCCGAGGGTTGGCCTGCAGACTGGCCAGAGGCTTGCTGAGCGGCGCACCCACCACGCTCATGCCGGGGCCTTTTGCAGAGCGCGCGCGGCCCGCAGCACCGCTTGCACGATGCGCTGATGTGAACCGCAGCGGCACAGGTGGCCATCGAGCGCCAACCGCACCTGCTCGGCACTGGGATCGGGGGTGCGGGCCAGCAGCTCGGTGGCGGTGATCAAAATGCCCGACAGGCAGTAGCCGCACTGGGCCGCCTGCTCGTCCAAAAAGGCCTGCTGCAAGGCGCTGGGCCGGCCTTGAGCAGCCAGCCCTTCCACCGTGGTGACCGTCTGGCCTTGCACCGCCTCCAGGGGCGTGTCGCAGGCTGGCCGACTGCGCCCGTTAATCAGCACATGGCAGGCGCCGCACTGGCCGGCCCCGCAGCCGAATCGGGTCGACTTGCAGCCGGCCTCGCGCAAGGCATAAAGCAGCGGCATGGCCGCCGGCCCCTCGATCCGGCAGACCTGACCGTTGAGCGTTGCGATGAACTGCGCCATGCGCTGAGTCAGGCCGCCGCGGCCTTATTGCTTGGGCGCCGAGCGCATGACCGCGCCCAGGGTGTTGTACTCGTCCTTGATGTAGGCGTCGAACTGATCCGGGCTCATGGGCATGGACTCGGCGCCCAGCGTGGCCATCCGCTCCTTGACGTCGGGCAGATTGACGATGCGCAGAACCTCTGCATTGAGCTTGGCCAGCACCGGCTTGGGCGTCTTGCTTGGCGCAAGCAGCCCGATCCAGAAGTCAAAGGCAAAGCCGGGCAGGCCCGACTCGGAAACAGTCGGCACCTGCGGCATGGTCGACGAACGTTTGGCGGTGCTCACCGCGATCGGGCGCAAGCGGTTGTCGCGAATGGCCGGCAGCGAAGCGAGCACCGGCGTGAACATGAAGTCAACACGGCCGGTGCTGGTCTCAACGATGGTCTCGGGCGTGCCCTTAAAGGGAATGTGGGTCAGCTGCAGATTGGCCACGGCACGGAACTTCTCGGCATTGACATGGGTGGCGCTGCCGACACCGGCCGAGGCGTAGTTCAGCGCACCGGGCTTGGCCCGGGCCGCAGCAATCAGTTCAGCCACCGACTTGATCGGGCTGCCGGCACCGACCACCAGCACGCTGGGCAGCGTGGCCAGGGGCGTGACCCCGGCAAAGTCGCCCAGGGTGTCGTACTGCAGGTTGCTGTAGAGGGCCGGATTGACCACATGGCCGGTGGAAACCACCACCAGGGTGTGGCCGTCGGGCTCGGACTTGGCCACCTGGGTGGCGCCCAGCGTGCCACCGGCGCCCGGACGGTTTTCCACCACCACCGGCTGCCCCCAGGCCGCTTGCAGCTTTTCACCCACCACCCGAGCCATGATGTCGGTGGCACTGCCGGCGGTGAAGGGCACCACGATCTTGATGGTCTTGCTCGGGTAGGTCTGGGCCCATCCGCAAGTCAGCGCCAGAGCGGCGGCGGCACCAATGAACAAACGCTTCATGTCGGTCTCCTGTTGGTCTTTCTCAAACACTTCCAACCAAGGGCTGCTGAGCCCCGGTCTCCTAACAATGCTGACCCGAGTGTGCCCCGGCAGGGCAGCCTCTGGGCAGCAGACATACCCTGAGGGTTCACGCCAGCCCCATGGCCTGGGTGATCCGGCGCCCTGAGGCCTGCAGTTGCTCGAGCAAGGGCGGCAGAACAACGCCCTGCAATTGGCCGTGACGCTTTTTCCACTGCCCGGCAATCATCACGCTGTCGATATTGGCCAGCGTGGTCTGGAACACCACGCTGCTCAGCGGGTCGTGCACCGGCTGCATATTGAGATCGCTGGCCCGGATCATCACCAGGTCGGCCTGCTTGCCGGGGGCCAGGCTGCCAATGCGATCGATCTGGCCGAGCATGCGCGCACCCTCAACCGTGACCCAGGACAGCGCCTCGCGCGTGGTCAGCGTCGATGTCGATGGAATGCTGCCATGGGCCTGCCGATGGGCCACGTTGTCGAGCGAGCGCTGTATGCCCAGCGCGATGCGGCCCTGGGTGAGCATGTCGCCGCCGAGCACGCTTTCGAGGTCAGCGCCCAGTGAAGGCGCTCGGCCAAACTGCTTGAGGCGGCCGGTCAACGGATGCCCATGGCCCTGGGTCATTTCATTTTCAGCGGCCGCCGAAAAGCTCATGCCGAGATCACAAAAGCGGCGCAGTTGCTCGTCATCCAGCGCATGCCCATGCACGATGTTGACATGCTCGCCCAGCAAGCCCTGCTGCTGCAGCACCTGCCAGCCTTCGGGCGTGCGCGCCGGCCCGCCGCCCTGATGCAAGGAAGCAATCAGCCCCAGATCTTTGGCCATGGCAAAGTCGTGCAGCGCCACCTCCAGGGTGGACTAGAGCGGACCCAGCACCGCCGCATGAATGCTCAACATGGCCTGGCCTTGATGCGCCTTGAGCAGGCGCTCGACCTCGGCCCGTGGATGCGGCACTTCCCAAAACGGCTGCTGGCCCGGCTTGGGGTCGGGCTTGGGCGTGCCATGAAAAAACGCGGCCCGAATGCCCGACTTGAGCAGCGCATCAAGGGCGGCGTCGTTGTGCGCCGGCGTGGGGTTGTTGTGACACCAGTCCACCAGCGTGGTGGTGCCACAGTTGATCTGATTGAGCGCACCGGCCAGGGTGGCGATGTGCAGGTCTTCGGGCTGAAACACCGTGGCCAGACCGGCGTGCATCTTGGCAAAGTACTCCAGCAAGGTCCAGTTGGAAGCCAGCCCACGCAGCGCCGTTTGCCAAGTGTGCATGTGGGCGTTGATCAGACCCGGAATGACGATGTAGCCACTGGCATCGATCACCTCGGCCGAATCAGACGCGATGCGCGGAGCGATCTCGGCGATCACATCGCCACGCACCAGCAGGTCGCCGCTGGGCAACTCGCCCTGGCGGTCCATGGTGATGACCGTGGCCCCGCGAATCAGCGTATCGCGCATGGCTTCACGACTCCAGGCCGTCGCTCATCTTCACGTTCTCGCTCTTGAGTTCCAGCCCCGAGTCGGCCGCCACCTCCTTGAGCAGCACCGCGAAATCAATGTCGTCGTAACCGCGCCCGACCATGCGCGCGATCGACTCGCGCGTGGCCGCCGCCGCTGGCATGGGCACA
>JAXITB010000250.1:0-4721 GCA_034680305.1 Polaromonas sp.
CAGCTCGACTTTGTGCGCGAGGGCCTCAACGAAGGCTTCAAGTTCATCAACCCGAACGAACGAGACCGCTGCGGCTGTGGCGAGTCCTTCCGCGTGTGAATCTGAATTCAGACGACTTCGAACTGTTCGGTCTTCCCGCCCGGTTCGAGCAGGATCCGGCCGAGATCGACACACGCTGGAAGCAACTACAGAGGCAGGCTCATCCGGACCGTTTTGCCGACCAGGGGCAAGCCGCCCAGCGACTGGCGATGCAATGGTCGGTGCGCATCAATGAAGCCCATCAGCGCCTGAAGCATCCCCTCAAGCGCGCAGCCTATTTGTGCGAGCTGCGTGGCGCGCCGATCAGAGCGCATGACAACACCGCCATGCCCGCCGACTTCTTGGTTCAGCAGATGCAGTGGCGCGAGGCCCTTGAAGAGTCCGACAGCCCAGCTTCTTTGCAGGCCTTGGCCACGGAGGTCAAACAGCGACAGGCGCACCTGCTCGAGCAGGTGCAAGGCAGCCTGGACCAATTGGGCGACGCCGCAAGGGCCGCACAACAGGTCAGGGCGCTGATGTTCGTCGACCGCTTCGCGCAGGAGATCGATGCCCGCATCGACCAAATCTGTGCCTGAGTGTTTTTCGCGTCGGGTCATGACCGACCCGATCAAGTCAGCCCTCGATAGCAACGCCTCCTCAGACTGAGGCGATTTTGATTTTTGATTTCAACGTGATTCGTCCGCATGGCATTACTGCAAATCTCCGAACCCGGCCAGGCACCTGACCCGCACGCGCGGCGCATCGGCATCGGGATTGACCTGGGGACGACCCATTCGCTGGTGGCCGCCGTGCGCCACGGGGTGGCCGAGTGCCTGCCCGATGAAGACGGCCGCGTGATCCTGCCCAGTGTGGTGCGCTACCTGCCT
Source organism: Polaromonas sp. (assembly GCA_034680305.1). Lineage (GTDB taxonomy): Bacteria > Pseudomonadota > Gammaproteobacteria > Burkholderiales > Burkholderiaceae_C > Polaromonas. The sequence continues at coordinate 906 of JAXITB010000250.1, forward strand.
GGAGGCAAGCGGCAGATCGGCCACGAGGCCCTGGCCGCGCAAGTGCTTGACCCTGGCAACACCATCGCCTCGGTCAAGCGACTGATGGGGCGCAGCCTGGCCGATGTGTCGGCCTTGCCGGCCTACACCTTGATCGACAAGCCGGGCATGGTGGGTATCCTCACTGCAGCCGGCGAGAAAAGCCCGGTTGAAGTCAGCGCGGAGATCTTGGCCACCCTGCGCTACCGCGCAGAAGACAGCTTCAATGCCGACATCGACGGCGCGGTCATCACGGTGCCGGCCTATTTCGACGATGCCCAGCGGCAAGCCACCAAGGACGCGGCTCAACTCGCGGGCCTCAATGTCTTGCGCCTGATCAATGAGCCCACCGCCGCCGCAATCGCCTATGGGCTGGACAACGCCAGCGAGGGCCTGTTTGCGGTGTACGACCTGGGCGGTGGCACCTTCGATATCTCTGTCTTGCGACTGACCCGAGGCGTATTCGAGGTGGTGGCCACCGGCGGCGATTCGGCCCTGGGCGGTGACGACTACGACCGGGCTTTGGCCGACCATCTGCTCGAGCAAGCAGGAATCGCTGAGCTTGGCGCATCGGCCCGGGCCGCTTTGATGCAGCAGGCCCGCCAAGCCAAAGAAGCGCTCAGCTCGGCCGATCAAGCGGCGGTGGTGTGCGAGATCGACGGCAAGGCCTGGCACTGGTCGGTCGATCAAACGCAGTTGGGCCACGCCACGGCCGCCCTCACTGATCGCACCATGGTGGCCGTCAAGCGGGTGCTGCGCGACGCGCGCCTGAGTCGCGACGAGATTCAAGGCGTGGTCATGGTCGGCGGCTCCACCCGCATGCCCCTGGTGCAGAAGGCGGTGCGTGACTTTTTTGGCAAAGAGCCCCTGAACAACCTCAACCCCGACGAGGTGGTGGCCCTGGGCGCAGCCATCTCGGCCAACCAATTGGTGGGCAACCGCGGCGGCGACGACCTCTTGCTGCTCGACGTCATTCCGCTGTCTTTGGGCCTCGAAACCATGGGTGGTTTGGTCGAGCGCATCGTCCCTCGCAATCAGACCATTCCCACGGCCATGGCGCAAGACTTCACCACCTACCAGGACGGCCAGACGGCGCTGGCCCTGCATGTGGTGCAAGGCGAGCGCGACATGGTGGCCGACTGCCGCAGCCTGGCCCGCTTTGAGCTGCGCGGCATTCCACCCATGGCGGCCGGCGCGGCCCGCATCCGGGTGACCTTCACCGTCGACGCCGATGGCCTGCTGGTCGTCAGCGCGCAGGAGCAAGTCAGCGGCGTGCAGGCACAAATCGACGTCAAGCCCTCCTACGGTCTGAGCGACGACGAAATCGCTCGCATGCTGCAAGACGGCTTTGCAACGGCCCAGCAGGACATGCAGGCCAGGGCGCTGGCAGAGGCCAGGGTGGACGCCGATCGCATGGTGCTGGCCACGCAAAGCGCCATTGCGGTAGACGCCCATCTGCTCGACCCCGGCGAGCAACAGCAAATTGAAGGCCTGATGACCGCGCTGGCGCAGGCCCGTGACGGCAGCGATGCGACCGTCATTGAAGCGGCCACCAAGGCCTTGGCCCAAGCCACGGAAGCCTTTGCCGCACGACGCATGAACCAGGGCATCGCCCAGGCCCTGGCTGGCAAAAATATTCAAACACTCTGAGCCCTCTCATGCCCATCATCCAGGTTCTTCCCCATCCCGAGTACTGCCCGCAGGGCGCTCGGATCAGCGTGCCAGCAGGCACATCCATCTGTGAGGCCCTGCTCGACAACCACATCGAGATCGAGCATGCCTGCGACATGAGTTGCGCCTGCACCACCTGCCATGTGCTGGTGCGACAGGGCTTTGACTCGCTCAACGAGCCCGACGAAAACGAAGAAGACATGCTCGATCGCGCCTGGGGCCTCGAGCCCCAGTCTCGGCTGAGTTGTCAGGCCATCGTGGCCCAGCAAGACCTGACGGTGGAGATCCCCAAGTACTCCATCAACCACGCCAAAGAAAACCACTGAACGCTGGGCCTGAGCACTCAGGGTCGAAACAACTCCGACTGCGGCTCCAGGCAAGCCACCAGATCCGTGGGAATACCGGGTGCACCGGCCAACAGGTGATCGCGTATGCGCGGCGCAGGCCGCGAGGGGCTGGTGCTGCCACTCCAGATCGCTCGCTCAATGATTTTCATGGCTGGCCCCTCGCCCTGAAGAACCACCACCGCCGGGCTCAGTGACTCGAACGACACCTCGGCCAGCCACCAGGGGCCCGCGCGAAGCAGGCTCAGGGCGCGCGCAGTGTGCGAGTCTGGCGGGCTGAACGCGCCGATGCGTGTCAGCACCTCTTGCGCCTCCTGGCTGCTCAGCGGAACCGACACCACCTTGTCGCAGCGACGGCTCCAGGCATTGGCCTGATCTTCGAGCCAACCCAGCGGGTCATACAACTGTCCCTGAGTGGCCACAAAGCGCCGGCCGTCGACCCTGGGCAAATCCACATGGGCATTGAGCACGCCCAGTGCAGTGACGATCAGCAAGGTCAGTGCGACATGTCGTTTCATGAGGGGCCAGAGTATGGCACCCCTCATGAGTACTCATCGGTGAGCCATAATTTGCCCATGCGCCAAATTGTTCTGGACACCGAAACCACCGGCCTGTCGGCCGAAACCGGCGACCGAATCATCGAAATCGGCTGCGTCGAACTGCACGCCCGCAAGCTCACCGGCAACAACCGCCACTACTACCTCAACCCCGAGCGCGACAGCCATGAAGATGCGCTCAAGGTTCACGGCATCAGCAACGAATTCCTCAAAGACAAGCCCAAGTTCGCCGCCATTGCCGACGACCTGCTCGACTATCTGGCAGGCGCCGAGCTGATCATCCACAACGCACCTTTTGACATCGGCTTTCTCAATAAGGAACTCGAATTGATCGGCCGGCCGGCCCTCAAGAGCTGCGTGGCCAACGTGATCGACAGCCTGGTGCTGGCCAAGCAACTGTTCCCCGGCAAACGCAACTCACTTGACGCCCTGTGTGATCGACTCGAAGTCGACAACTCGGGCCGCACCTTCCACGGCGCCTTGCTCGATGCCGAACTGCTCGCTGACGTCTACATCAACCTGACCCGCGGACAAAACAGCTTAGTCATGGATGTGGAGCCGGCAGACGCGGGCGGCCAAGCGGTTCAGCTCATCGACCTGAGCACCTTCAAGCTGCCCGTGCTCGAAGCCGACTCGGCCGAAGTGCTGGCCCACGAAGCGGTGCTGAGCGATCTGGACAAAGCCAGCAAGGGCAAGACACTCTGGCGCGCCTGGTCTGGGGCCGCCTGAACCGGCCCGAGGGGCGGCCTGGCTCTGAGCTATAATCTCGAGCTTCGGGCGGTTAGCTCAGCGGTAGAGCACTGCATTCACACTGCAGGGGTCACATGTTCGATCCATGTACCGCCCACCAAAATTTATCCAAGCAGATCAAGCACTTAAGGGCGACTTTAGGTGCTTTTTCTTTGGTTTTGAGTAGTATGGTCGCGGTTTACTACAAGTCATAGAGTTTTCAAGCGGTTTTCATAGGTTTTCTGTGAGCGGCTGCTGGAAGGTTCTATGCCCATGGCGCAGACGGCGCCTGAGCACAGCCCCGTTGTCGTTGACCCACCGGCGCGTTAGCCCAGCGCAGAGTCTGGCAGCAAAAATAAGCTACGTTTGTTTTGCGGCGGGTCCGGCTACCGAGCCCTTCGGCTCTGGGCAAAAACGCGCTGTAGGGCTGATTTGACGCCCGCGGCGGGCCCAGGGAACGCTGAAGCAGAGCCTTCGGCCAAGTGGGCATTTGGAAC
>JAXITB010000251.1:0-4719 GCA_034680305.1 Polaromonas sp.
ACCCGCATCGAGCTGGTTGCGGTAACGCTTGACGTGCTGCACCGCATGGCGAATCTGCATCGGGCTGGTGTGCGTGCGCAGTAAATGACCGCCTTCGACGTAGAAGGTGTCATGCATGGAGCGCGCCGGATGGTCTTCAGGCGTGTTGAGCGCGGTGAAGTTGAACCAGTCGGTCTCGATCTCGGGGCCCTGGGCCACGTCAAAGCCCATCGATCCGAAGATGCCCTCGATGCGCTCCATGGTCAGCGACACCGGATGCAGACCACCGGCACTGCGCTTGCGGCCCGGCAGCGTCACGTCGAGCGCCTCGGCCTTGAGTTGGGCATCGAGTTCGGCTTGCGCCAGGGCCTGACGACGGTCGTTCAAGGCCTGCTCGATGGCTTGCTTGGCCTGATTGATGGACGCACCGCGGGATTTTTTTTCGTCCACGCTCAGGCTCGCCAAACCCTTCATGAGTTCGGTCACACGGCCGGCTTTGCCCAGAAAGACGGCTTTGGCGTTTTCGAGGTCGGCGGGGCTGGTGGCCTGCGCAAAACTGCTGCGGGCCTGAGCGACCAAATCATCGAGGAGCGTGTCTGAGCTCATGGTGCTTGCAAAGAAAAAAAGGGGGCGTGACAGAAGCAAGTCTTGCCTCACCCATGAAAAAGGGCCAGAGCCTTTGCAAGCCCCGGCCCGCTCTCGCGCGGCGCGCACCCGCAAGGGGCACGAACCGGGCTTGGCTGGATCAAGCCGCCAGGCTGGCCTTGGCCTGTGCCACGATGGCGCCAAAGGCGGCGCTGTCGTGGATGGCCAGGTCGGAGAGCACCTTGCGGTCGATCTCGATACCGGCTTTTTTCAGGCCATTGGCAAACTGGCTGTAGGTCAGTCCGAATGAACGGCTGGCTGCATTGATACGCGCGATCCACAACTGGCGGAACACGCGTTTTTTGGTGCGGCGATCACGGTAGGCGTATTGGCCAGCCTTCATCACCGCCTGTTTGGCGACGCGAAAGACATTGCCGCGGCGACCGCGAAAACCCTTGGCCAGGGCGAGAACTTTCTTGTGACGAGCGCGGGCGGTGACGCCACGTTTAACGCGAGACATATGTGTACTCCTTGTTCGTCTTAAATCAAATGCCCGTGCCGGGCAGCATCTGCGCCATGTGACCCATATTGGTCTCATGCACATTGACCGCACCACGCAGGTGACGTTTGTTCTTGGTGGTCTTCTTGGTCAGGATGTGACGCTTGAAGGCTTGACCGCGCTTGACGGTGCCACCGGGACGAACGCGAAAACGCTTTTTCGCGCTGCTCTTGGTCTTCATCTTGGGCATTGCATGCTCCTTCTTTTTTGTGCTCGTGAGGCGCTGCGAACCAATTCACAGACTTGTAGGCCCCGAGCCACTTGTTCAGGTTCATGGCCTTGCGGCCAGACCTGTCGGAAACTGAAACGGGTTCAGCTTCCGGGGGCGGCGACTTTCATCGCTGCCCATCTGCCCTGCCGGCGACCAACCGACCGGGCCGATTCAAAACACCTTGACCGCGGCCCTCAAGCTTTGGTCGTCTCAGCCGCCTCAGTGGGCGCTGCGACTTTGCCGCCACCGGCTTTCTTCTTGCCCGGGGCGATCATCATGATCATCTGCCGACCCTCGAGCTTGGGAAACTGCTCGACGATGATGCTGTCGGCCAACTCATCGCGAATGCGCGCCAGCAGGGCCAAACCCAACTCTTGGTGGGTAATTTCACGACCGCGAAAACGCAGCGTGATCTTGCACTTGTCACCCTCATCCAGGAAGCGCCGAATGTTGCGCAGCTTGATGTTGTAGTCACCGTCGTCGGTGCCGGGGCGGAATTTAATTTCCTTGACCTCGATCACCTTCTGCTTGGACTTGGCTTCGGCAGCGCGCTTTTGCTCAGCGTATTTGAACTTGCCGTAGTCGATCAGGCGGCACACCGGCGGGATCGCCGTCGGCGAGATTTCAACCAGGTCCACGTCGGCATCACCGGCCATGCGCAAAGCCTCCATCACGGAGACGATGCCAATGGGTTCGTTGTCGGGGCCCATGAGGCGAACCTCGGGGGCCATGATTTCCCGGTTCAGGCGGTGCTTGCGTTCCTCGCGTTGGCGACGGTCACGAAATTCAGTAGCGATGGTGTCAGTCCTTCAAACATTGCTACACCAGCTGTAGCCGCTTGCACCCGCAGACACTGCGTTCTAGCCCGCCCTTTTGACAGGCCGGCCGGAACGAATCAGGATTTGTTGGCGATGTCGGAGGCGATCTGCGCAGAGAACGCTTCGAGGGACATCACACCCAGGTCCTTGTTGCCTCGGGCACGCACCGCCACCGAGCTGGCTGCCTTTTCCTTGTCGCCCACGACGAGGATGTAGGGAAGCTTCTGTAGCGAGTGCTCGCGTATTTTATACGTGATTTTCTCGTTCCTGAGGTCCAGATCGACCCTAAGCCCTTGATTTCTCAGAGTTTTGGCGATTTCCACACAGTAATCGGCCTGCGCGTCGGTGATGTTGAGCACCGCCACCTGCACCGGTGCCAACCAGGCCGGCAAGGCGCCGGCATGCTGCTCGATGAGAATGCCAATGAAGCGCTCGAGGCTGCCCACAATGGCCCGGTGCAGCATCACCGGACGGTGGCGGTTGCCGTCTTCACCCACATATTCGGCGTCCAGCCGCTCGGGCATGGAGAAATCGACCTGAATGGTGCCGCACTGCCACTGGCGGCCCAGCGCGTCCTTGAGCGTGTATTCCACCTTGGGTCCGTAAAAGGCGCCGTCGCCGGGCGCAATTTCAAACTCACAGCCCGAGGCGCGCAGGCTTTGCATCAAGGCATGCTCGGCCTTGTCCCAACTCTCGTCGGAGCCGATGCGCTTTTCGGGGCGGGTGGCCACCTTGTAGATGATGTTCTTGAAGCCGAAGTCGGCGTACACCTTTTGCAGCAAGGCCGTGTAGGCCACGCACTCGGGCAAGATCTGGTCTTCGGTGCAAAAAATATGTCCGTCATCCTGGGTAAAGCCGCGCACCCGCATGATGCCGTGCAAGCCGCCCGAGGGCTCATTGCGGTGACATTGACCGAATTCGCCGTAGCGCAGCGGCAGGTCGCGATAGCTCTTGATCCCCTGCTTGAAGATCAAAATGTGGCCCGGGCAATTCATGGGCTTTAAGGCGTACTCGCGCTTCTCACTTTCAGTGGTGAACATGTTCTCGCGGTACTTGTCCCAGTGGCCGGTCTTCTCCCACAGGGCCTTGTCGATCACCTGCGGGCCTTTGACCTCCAGGTAGCCGTTGTCCTGGTAGACGCGGCGCATGTACTGCTCCACCCCCTGCCAGACCGTCCAGCCCTTGGGGTGCCAAAACACCAGACCGGGGGCGTGGTCGTCCACATGAAACAGGTCAAGTTCCCGCCCCAGCTTGCGGTGGTCGCGCTTTTCAGCCTCTTCCAACAGGGTCAGGTACTGCTGGAGCTCTTCCTTGCTGGCCCAGGCGGTGCCATAAATGCGCTGCAGCATCTCATTGCGGTGATCGCCACGCCAGTAGGCGCCAGCCACCTTCATGAGTTTGAAGTGTTTGAGCTTGCCAGTGCTGGGCACATGGGGGCCCCGGCACAAGTCTTCGAAACCGCCTTCCCGGTAGAGCGAGACGTCCTCACCCGCTGGGATGGAGCCGATGATCTCGGCCTTGTAGTGCTCGCCCAGGGCCTTGAAGTGAGCGACTGCTTCATCGCGCGGCAGCACCCGCCGAAGCACCGGCTCGTCTTTGGCGGCCAACTCGCTCATGCGCTTTTCAATGGCTTGCAGGTCCTCGGGCGTGAAAGGCCGCTTGTAGGAAAAATCGTAATAAAAGCCGTTTTCGATCACCGGGCCAATGGTCACCTGCGCCTCGGGGAAGAGTTCCTTGACCGCGTAGGCCAGCAAGTGCGCGGTGGAATGGCGAATCAGTTCCAGGCCGTCCGCGTCTTTGGCCGTCACGATGGCCAGACGGGCGTTCTGGGCGATGGAAAAGCTGGTGTCGACCAATTGCCCATCGACCTTGCCGCCCAGGGCCGCCTTGGCCAGGCCAGCGCCGATGGAGGCGGCCACCTCGGCCACGGTCACCGGCTGGGCGAACTCACGCAATGAACCGTCGGGAAGAGTGATTTGAACCATGGCTGAATGAAGGTGAAGGGCAAACAAAAAGCGCGGCGAGCCGCGCTTGATGACCAATGGGGTTCGGGCTGGCGCGAGCCGGCGGCCGTCAAAGGCCGGAAAGGATCCTCAAAGGAGTTCGCGGTGTCATAACCAAGGCGCCTTTCCCGGTTCTTGCCTGTTAGAAAGCCCAGATTTTCTCATAAACAACAGTCCCAACCAGGGCGCCATGCCTGTCGGCCCCTCGTGCGCTTGCCCCCGCGTGCCAGTGCGGTGCCAAGCTGTCTCCGGCGCAGACAACCCAGGACGCACAAGCAGCCGTCTCTGAAAAGGCGAGTCGACCACAAACGAGCGTGATCAAGCCGGGCCATCTGTCAGAGGCCTGGCCCATTTGCGCTCCAGGATGGCCAGCTGCTGACGGTGACAAGCACGGCCGCCCGCTCGGCCAAGAAGGTCGTTGGATGCCATCCATCGATGGCCGACATCGATGGTGCTTGCCCGATCTGGAAGTGCGATTTTGAGATCGGGTTGGTCTGCCATCCGCTGCGCGAGCGAATCGGCCGCCACGCAGCCACCTGCTTGACTGCGCGGCGCTTGCCAAGT
>JAXITB010000252.1:0-4719 GCA_034680305.1 Polaromonas sp.
ATGGGCGAAGTTGATCAGGTTGATGATGCCGTAGACCATGGTGTAGCCCAGCGCGATGAGGGCGTACATGCTGCCCAGAACCAGACCATTGATGATCTGCTGTAGCAAGACTTCCATAGAAAAGATCTCCGTGGGTAGGGTAGGCACGGTCAGCACGGACCGGGCTTCGTGGGCCCGGTCCTGCGCATGACGAAAGGCCCACCAACCAGCAAAACCGGAGGTTGGCGCTGGCGGCGGGACCGGGCGGGATTGTAGGCACCCGCTGTCGGCCTGCGTCGGGGCGGTGTGTCGGGTTTACCCGCGAGCAGGGGGTGGGCAAGTGCAAAGAATGGTGACCTCAGATAGGCCAACGGGATGTGCGGCCAGCGCCCGAAAGAGAGAATAATCGAAGGCTCCACTGCTGAGCACGCCCCGCCCCACCCCATGACCCCGAGCGACACCATCCCAGCACGCCTGCCGCCAGCGCCCCCGGCTGTGGCCTGGCACCGACATGGCGCCTGGGAACTGCTGCAGTTCGCCCTGGCCATGGCCTTGCTCGTGGCATTGGCCCATCAGGGCGCGCAGCAAATGGCTTACCAGTGGAAGTGGGAGAAGGTGCCCGCCTATCTGGTGCGGGTCATCGACGGCCAGTGGCTGGCCGGCCCGCTGCTCAAGGGCCTGGGGGTGACGCTGCATCTGGCTTGGCAGAGTGCGCTGCTGGCCTTGCTGCTTGGCGCACTCGGCGCCTGGATGCGGGTGGCTCCGTCCCGGGTCGGCCGAGCCCTGGCCTGGAGTTATGTGGAATTGATCCGCAACACACCCCTGCTGGTGCAGATCCTGGTGTGCTACTTCATTCTGGCACCGACCCTGGGTCTGGGGCGCGAGGCCACCGGGGTGCTGTGTCTGGCGCTTTACGAAGGCGCTTTTGCCACCGAAATCATCCGCGGCGCCCTTCAAGCCGTGCCCCGGGGCCAGCGCGAGGCGGCCCTGAGCCTGGGCCTGAGCGATGGCCAGGCTGCGCGCGACATCGTTTGGCCGCAGGCGCTGCCGTTGATGCTGCCGCCGCTGGCCGGGGTGTTGGTCAACCTGGTCAAACATTCGGCCATCGTCAGTGTGATCGCCATCTTTGACCTGACCACCCAGGCCCGCTCCATCATTGCCGACACCTTCATGGCCTTTGAGATCTGGCTGACTACCGCCGGCTTGTATTTGTGCATCACCGTCTGTCTGTCGCTGGCCATCCATGCGCTAGAGCGCAGGCTCAGGCGGGCTTGAGTCACCGTCTCCCACTGATTCCCAGTCCAACACTTACACAAGGAGCTGTCTGTATGTCCATCCGTCGATTTTTTCTGGCCTTCTCCCTGACACTGCTGGGCGCGCTCAGTGCGCTCAGCCCGGCCCAGGCCCAACAAGACCCACTGCTCGAGACCATCAAAAAACGAGGAAAGCTGCAGGTGGGCTTTTCCAGCTTTGTGCCCTGGGCCATGCGCGACAAGCAAGGCCAGTGGGTGGGTTTTGAGATCGATGTCTCGACCAAGCTGGCACAGGACCTGGGCGTGCAACTCGAGCTGATTCCCACCGCCTGGGACGCCATCATTCCCTCGCTGATTGCCGGCAAGTTCGACCTGATCATCGGCGGCATGACCATCACGCCAGCACGGCAAGAGCAGATCGACTTCACCGCCGCCTACTCCACGTCAGGTCAGGGAGTGGCCGCCTCCCGGCAACTGGCGTCCCAACTCAAATGGCCCGAGGGTTACAACAGCCCTAATGTCACCTTCACCTGCCGCCGTGGCGTGGCAGGCTGCAAGACGGTCGAGGAGAAATGGCCCAAAGCCACCTTGCGTCAGTTCGACGACGATGCGATGGCCTTCCAAGAAGTGATCAATGGCAATGCCCATGCGGTGATCTCCAGCGAGCCCAAGCCCTCTTTCTTCACCCTGGCCAACCCGGCTAAGCTGTTCAAGCCGTCCTCGGAAAACGTGGTCAATACCTTCGAGGGCTTCGGTCTGCGCAAAGGCAACCCAGCGACTCTGGCCAGCTTCAATGGCTGGATTGCCAAGAACCAGGCTTGGCTCAAGCAGCGCCATGAGTATTGGTTCCGCACCCAGGACTGGGCTGCCCAGGTGCCCAAGATCTGAGGCCAAAGCAGGTACCGCGCCCCTGAGGAAGATCTGCAAAATCCCGTCATCGTGAGGATTCCCGCGTCGCTGCGCTCCTCGCAATGACAAGATGGGACCGATGCAGAGCTTCCCAACGCCTTCACCCCATTGCCAACACCCATGCCACCGCCCGCGGCGCCTGAGGCGCTGATCGCGCCCAGGCCGGCACCGCCCGAGCGCAAGCTGCCCTGGGGGCGGCTGGACGCCTTCTGGCTGCTGCTGATCGCGGCCTTGCTGACGGCCGGTGTGCTGCGGGCGCAAGGCGCCTTCAGCTACGACTGGGACTGGTCTTCGGTATGGCCCTATGTCGTCAAAACCGACCCTAAAACCGGGCAGTGGGCGCCCAACCTGCTGCTGCAAGGCCTGCTGACCACACTGCGGCTGGCGCTGTGGGGCATGGCGGCGGCGCTGGTGATCGGCCTGGTCATGGGCTGGATGCGCAATCACCCGCGCCTGCTGCTGCGGCTGATCTCAGCCAGCTATGTGATGACGGTGCGCAACATCCCGCCGGTCGTGTTTGTGTTCGTTTTCGTCTACTTCATTGCCAGCCAATTCATGCCCACCCTGGCCCTGGACCAGCGGCTGGCCTCGATGCCGGCCGCAGCGCAAGACGTGATGGCGGTGCTGTTCGGCCCGGCGGCGCTGATCAACAACTTTTTTCTCGGCTTGGTTTGCCTGTCGGTGTTCTCTGGCGCCTATGTCACCGAGATCGTGCGCGCCGGCCTGCAAGCAGTCCCCCGGGGGCAGTCCGAAGCCGCCCGCAGCCTGGGCCTGTCCGAGACCGACTGCCTGCGCTTTGTGGTCTGGCCGCAGGCGCTGCGCCAGGTGCTGCCCGCGCTGAGTGGCCAGTTCATCCAGTTGATCAAAGACTCCTCACTGGTCTCCCTGGTTTCGATCCAGGAGCTGACTTTCATGGCCCAGGACGTCCAGGTGTCGACCCAGCGGGTGTTCGAGGTCTTCGTGCTGACCGCGGCGATCTACTTTTGCATCTGCTTTTTGCTCTCGCAGAGCCTGGCCTATCTGGAGCGCCGCCATGCGCGCGCCCGCTGACCCTCACCACCTGCACCGCCCATGAACGAAGCACTGATCCAGATCGAAGGCCTGAACAAATGGTTTGGCCAGCACCACGTGCTGCGCGATGTCAACCTGAGCGTCCAAGCCGGCCAGAGGCTGGTGATCTGCGGGCCCTCGGGTTCGGGCAAGTCCACCCTGATCCGCTGCCTCAACCAACTCGAGCAGCACCAGCAGGGCAGCATCCGTTTTGAAGGCCAACTGATCCAGGACGATGCAGCCCAGCGTTTGCAACTGCGTCGACAGATGGGGATGGTGTTTCAGCAGTTCAATCTCTTCGGTCACCTCAGCGTGCTGCAAAACTGCGTGCTGCCGCAGGTGCGGGTACTGGGCATCAGCCAGGCGCAGGCGCGCGAGCGGGCGATGCAACTGCTCGAGCGGGTGCGCATTCCCGAGCAAGCCGACAAGTTCCCGGCCCAGCTCTCGGGCGGACAGCAGCAGCGGGTGGCAATTGCGCGCTCGCTGTGCATGCAGCCCAAGGTGATGCTGTTCGACGAGCCTACCTCGGCGCTCGACCCAGAGATGATCAAGGAAGTGCTGGAGGTGATGACCGAATTGGCTGAATCGGGCATGACCATGCTGTGCGTTACCCATGAAATGGGCTTTGCACGGCGGGTGGCCGACACTGTGGTGTTCATGGACCAAGGCTGCTTGGTCGAACAGGCACCGCCAGAAGAGTTCTTCAGCCAACCTCGGTCTGAGCGCACCCGCGATTTCCTGGCCAAGATCCTCTGAGCCTAAGAGTCTAGGCGGGCTCGCTAAGCACCCAATTGCACGACCCGCGCTGGCAAAATCCCGCCCCTCAGCCCTGCGTCTTTCCCGCTTCGCTGTCCCACTGGCGCAGTTGCCTGAGCTTGTCGGCAATCTGTATTTCCAGGCCCCGATCCACCGGGCGGTACCAGAGGGGCTCGTTCATCCCCTCGGGCAGATAGCTTTCGCCGGCCGCATAGCCATGGGGCTCGTCGTGGGCGTAGCGGTAGCTGCGGCCATGCCCCAGGTCTTTCATCAGACGGGTGGGCGCGTTGCGCAGGTGCATGGGCACCTCACGCGAGCCGTCCTTCTGAACAAAAGCGCGAGCTTCGTTATAGGCCACATAAGCGGCGTTGCTTTTGGGGGCCATGGCCAGGTACACCACCGCCTCGGCAATGGCCAGTTCGCCTTCGGGCGAGCCCAGACGCTCATAGGCGCTAGCGGCCTCATTGACCAGTTGCAGGGCGCGAGGATCGGCCAGGCCAATGTCTTCCCAGGCCATGCGCAGAACGCGGCGCATCAGGTAGCGCGGGTCGGCACCGCCGTCGAGCATGCGGCACAGCCAGTACAGAGCGGCGTCGGGGTGCGAGCCCCGCACCGATTTGTGCAGGGCCGAGATCTGGTCATAAAACTGGTCACCGCCCTTGTCAAAGCGCCGCCCGCCGGGGCTCAGGCACTGCTGCACAAAGGCCGCGTCGATCTGCTGCTGGCCGGCAAAGCTGGCCGCAGCGGCCACTTGCTCAAGCAGATTGAGCAG
>JAXITB010000253.1:0-4689 GCA_034680305.1 Polaromonas sp.
GGGTCGGCCCGGTGCACTCGGTGCATCAGTCTTTACCCCGCCGGTCGTAGGGCTGGATCTCAAATCCCCGCCCCTGATACTGGCGCCAGCGCTGGCGCCCGGCCTGGGCATCAGCAGCATCGGTACCAACCAACTCCAGCAGACGCTGCACCGAGCCGAGTTGCTCTGGCGCCCCAGCACCGTAATTGATGAGCACCTGATGCGTCGCGCCCGTCGGTAGGCTGCTGACCAGCCAGATCGGCGTGGCAGCAAGCGTCGGGGGCGGCGCGCTGGCCAGGCAATGAGGCAAAAAAGACGCTTGCGAATCGGTCCACAGGCCTTGGTCGAGTTGACCCAGCTGCTCTTCCGGACAGGTGACCACCGCCCTCAAGTCCCGCTCGAGCACCTTGTGCAGCAAGCGGACCAGGTAGCCGAACTTGTCGCTGACGTTGTAGTGAAATTCGACCCTGTTCATGCCTTTGCACGCTTGGCCGCCGCGCTGCGCCGGGCTGGGCGGTTGGTTACAGCCACGTCGGGGGCGTCGGCCAGCGCCATCAGGTAATGCACCAGCAAACCAACGGGGCGCCCGGTGGCGCCCTTGGCGGCTCCACCGCGCCAGGCAGTGCCGGCGATGTCCAAATGTGCCCAGGGATATTTGCCGGCAAAGCGCTGCAGGAACTTGGCGGCCGTGACCGAACCGGCGGCGCGGCCCGCGACGTTGGCCACATCGGCAAAATTGGTTTTCAGGCCCTCGGCATAGTCCTCATCCAAAGGCATGCGCCAGCAGGGATCAAGCGCAGTCTCACCGGCCTGACTGAGCGCCTGGGCCAGCGCGTCGTCGCTGGCAAACAGGCCCGAGCGCACCGCACCCAGGGCGATCACGCAGGCGCCCGTGAGGGTGGCAATGTCCACCACCGCCCTGGGCTTGAAGCGCTCGGCATAGGTCAGGGCGTCGCAAAGAATCAGGCGCCCTTCCGCGTCGGTGTTGAGCACCTCGATGGTCTGCCCGCTCATGCTGCGCACCACATCACCGGGCTTGAGGGCCTGACCGTCGGGCATGTTTTCGCAGGCCGGGATCAGACCGATCACATTCAGGGGCGGCTGCAGATCGGCCAGTGCCCGGAAGGTGCCCAGCACACTGGCGGCGCCGCACATGTCGAACTTCATCTCGTCCATCTCGGGTGCCGGCTTGATGGAAATGCCCCCCGTATCAAACGTGATGCCCTTGCCCACCAGCACCACCGGCGCCTGGCTGCGGCCGGCCCCGCTATAGCGCAGCACAATAAATCGCAGTGGCTCACGCGAGCCACGGGCCACAGCCATGAATGAGCCCATGCCCAGGCGGGCCACTTCGCGCGGCCCCAGCACGTCGACTTGAATGCCACGCAGCTTGGCCAGGGCGCGGGCTGCGCCAGCCAACAAGGTGGGCGTGGCGTGGTTGGCCGGCCGGTTGCCCCACTCCCGGGCCAGCTCGATGCCTCGGGCCAAGGCCAGTCCCGTCTCGAAAGCACTGCGGACCGCCGCACTGGAGGGGACCCCCACGATCACCCTTTGCACCGCCGCAGGCGCCGGCCTGGAACGAGTCAGCTGGTAGCTGTAGCCCGCATCGGCACAGGCCTGCACCGCGGTCTGTACCTGGGTTGCCGCTTCTTGCGAGGTCGATTCCAGCCAAGACAGGCTGACGATCACCTTCTGGGCCGGGCTGGACTTGAGTGCGGCCAGGGCCGCACCAACCGCACGCTTGATGTCACGCGCACAGGCACTGCCGACGCCGGCCAAAATGAGTCGGGTTGCACCGAGGCCGACGCTGCGATAGGACTGCAGCAACTTGCCGACGCTGGCCTCGAAATGCCCGGCCTTGACGGCCGAGGTGATCAGGGTCGACAAGGCGTCGCCCTGGGCCTTGAGATCGGCGGGCACCAGGACGATCAAGGCATCGCATTTTTCAGAAGCGGTGCGGGGACGACTGAGGGTCTTGAGTTCAAAGTCCATAATCAGGGCCGGATCCAACCGGCTTTGAGCCATTGCAACGCGCCATGTTATTCCAATCGTCCCTGCGCAAAGAGCTGGCCCGAAGCTTCGGGGCAACGCTGGTCGTGCTGGTGACCATCATCCTGACCATTGTGCTCATACGCACCTTAGGCCTTGCGGCCAAGGGGCAAGCCGACCCGCAGGACGTGATTTTGCTGATGGCCTATGCCACGTTGGGGCGCCTGCCCACGATCTTGAGCTTGTCGCTGTTCATCGCCATCCTCAGCACCCTGTCACGGCTTTACCGTGACAGCGAAATGGTGGTGTGGTTTGCCAGCGGCCGGGGCCTGGCCAGCTTTGTGATGCCGGTGCTGCGCTTTTCATGGCCGGCCCTGCTGGTGATCGCCCTTTCGGCCCTGTGGCTGTGGCCCTGGACCAATGAAAAAACCCAGGATCTGCGCAGCCGTTACCAGCAGCGCAGCGACCTGGATCGGATCGCGCCCGGTCAGTTTCAGGAGTCCTCCGACGGCAACCGGGTGATCTTCATTGACCGCGACTCGGCCGAGAAAAGCGGCAACGACATCTTCATCGCGGCCCGCGACACCCAGACCCGCACCGTGGTGACGGCGAGGGCCGGCACCCTGGAGATGCTCGATTCCGGTCAGATGCTCAAGCTCGAGAGCGGCCAGCGACTGGAAGTGCAAGAAAGCGGCAAGAACGCCGGCAACGTACGGGTCAGTCAGTTTGATACCTACGGCGCCCGCATCAGCGGCCCCAAACCCCACAGCCTAGACACCACCTCATTCAAGTTTTTGTCCACCTGGGCCTTGATGCAGGCACCGACACGGGCCAACCAGGGTGAACTCGCCTGGCGGCTGGGCCTGACCCTGTCGGGGCTCAACCTGGTGCTGCTGGCCGTGGCCATGGCCCATGCCAACCCACGGGCTGGCCGCAGCGGCAGGCTGATTCTGGCCATCTTTTTGTTCCTGGTCTACAGCAACCTGATGACGCTCAGCCAAAACTGGGTCAGCTATGGCTGGATCGGCCTGGTTCCCATGATGGCCATCCTTCACGGCGGCTTCATGGCGGCCGCTTTGCTGTGGTTGATGGCACGCCACCGCAACTGGGCGATGCCCCGCCTGTGGCCGCGCATGCGGAGCAGAGCCGCTGCATGAAGACCCTGCGCAAACTCATCTACGGCGAGACCCTGTGGTCCATCGGCTTGGTGACGGTGGGCTTTCTGACCCTGTTCATGTTTTTTGACCTGGTCGATGAGCTTCAGAACCTGGGTCGCGCCCACATCGCCGATGGCGGCACCTACCAGGTGCGCCACGCCCTGCTGTATGTGACCCTGCTGCTGCCCAGCAGGCTCTATGAACTGCTGCCGATCTCGGTGCTGATCGGTACCATCTTCGTGATGGCCCGACTGGCGCAAAGCTCGGAATACACCATCTTGCGAACCAGTGGGCTCGACCCCTGGCGGGCCCTTCGGCTGCTGCTGAGCCTGGGCAGCGCCTTCGTGGCACTGGCCTTCGTGGTGGGCGACTACGTGACGCCCGCTGCCGATCGCGCCTCGCAACTGCTGCGGGCGCAGTACCAATTTCGGATCACCATCGGGCAGACCGGGGCCTGGCTGCGCGAAAAACAGGGCCAGGCCAGCTATGTGGTCAACGTCAAGTCCTTGAGCCCGAGCAACACCATGCAGGGTCTGGAAATCTTCGAGTTCAGTCCCGACGGCCGGGTGCAGTCTGTCATGCGAGCACGGCAGGCCAGTTTCACCACCGACGACGCCTGGCTGCTGCAGGAGGTGCAGCGGACTCAATTCAAGCGGTCACAAGACCACATCGAGGAGGCTCGGCAAACCATGGCGCTGCCTGAGGCACAAAACAGTGACGGCGAACTGGTCGAGCGCAGTACCCTCGATGAACTGCGCTGGGCCACAGAGATCACCACCGAAATGGTGTCGGTGGCGCTGCTCAAACCCGAACGGATGCGCACCATCGACCTGTTCAGCTACATCCGTCATCTCAAGGCCAACGGACAGAACGCCCAGCGTTACGAGATCGAGTTCTGGCGCAAGGTGTTCTACCCGATCAGCTGCCTGGTGATGGTCATGCTGGCCCTGCCCTTTGCCTACCTGCACATGCGCTCAGGGGGCATTTCGGCTTATGTGTTTGCTGGCGTGATGATCGGCATCAGCTTTTTCATGATGAACAGCATCGCGGTTTATGTGGGCAACCTGCAGCAGTGGCAGCCTTGGCTGGCCGCCGGCGCCCCGGGCCTGCTCTACACCGCCGTCTCCTTGGGTGCCTTCGGCTGGTTGGTGCTCAGACGCTGAGGATATTCCCGTGACCACTGGCATTGTTTTGTTTGCACACGGCTCGCGTGATCCGCAATGGCACCGCCCGATACAGGCCGTGGCCCGGGCCATCGCCAGGCATGATCCATCCATACCGGTGCGATGCGCTTACCTGGAGCTCAGCACGCCCAGCCTGCCCGAAGCGGTGGCTGAGTTGCTGGCCATGGGCGTGAGCCGAATTCGCGTGTTCCCGGTCTTTCTGGGGTTGGGCAAGCATGCCCGCGAAGACCTGCCCGAACTGATGCAGGCCCTGCGGGCGCAGCACCCGAGCGTGGCCTTCGATCTGCTGCCCTCGGCCGGCGAATCGCCGGCGCTGACCGAGTTGCTGGCCGAATTGGCCCTGGGACGGCGCTGACACAGGAGGCTGCGACTGCCTGCAC
>JAXITB010000254.1:0-4680 GCA_034680305.1 Polaromonas sp.
CAAAAAAGCCACCTGCGGGTGGCTTTTTTGTGGGCCTGTGAGGGCCGAGGCATCACAGGCACTGCCTGGGGGGCAGTGGGAGCCGCGCCCTCGCGGCGATGCGGCGCTTGATCAAAAGCCGCATCGCGCCGGGGGCGGCGCTCCCACAGGGTGGGCGCTCCCCCAGAGGGGCACCCACCCAGAGCTTCAACTCACTTCAGCACTGGCGAGACGGTCCGCCAGGTGCCGCCTCTGGCCTGATCGACGGTCACCAGTTCTGGGTCGAAGTGGTTGTTTTTGAAGCTGGCGGGCCCCAAGAAGACTGGATGGTTGGAGGTGGTCGCTTGCAGGGCCTTGACGGCCGAGTCGGTGGTCAGGTTACGGCCGGCCGCTTGCAAGCCCCTGACCAGCCAGTCGGTGTAGGCATAGGCCAAGTAGGCATTTTCATCGGGGTCCATGTTGAAGCGTTTTTTGTAGGAGTCGACCCAGGCCTTGTCAGCCGCCGGGGTGCCGGGATCGAGAATTTTCCAGGATCCCACACCGTACAGGCCTTCGATCGCATCCTTACCCAGTTTGGCAACGATGCTGGTCCGGCCGGGGGTGCCGGTCAGCACGGTGACGTTGTTCCAGCCGATTTTCTTGATCTCGGCCATCATGCCCACCGTCTCCCGGGTGACGGTGGCCATGACGATCAGGTCGACACCGGCCGCACGCATGCGGGCGACCTGGCTGGAGAAATCAATCTCGCCGGGCTTGTACGAGGCTTCTGCGGCCAGCGTCATGTTCTTGGCTGCCATGGCGCTCTTGACGCCACGGCCGATCAGATCACCGAAGGGGCCTTCCATGTAAACCCAGCCCACCTTCTTGAGGTTGGCGTTGTTGTCAAGCAGCCAGGTCAGGCCTTGGTGGGTGCTGGTGTGATAGTCCGGGATGGTTGTGAACAGTCGAGGGCTTTTACCAGCAATCTGTTGCAGCACAGCCGATGCGGCCCAGGGAGCAAAGTAGATCACGCCCTCGTCAACCGCCCGCTTGACCACCGCCGCATTGGTGCCCGAGCCGAAGGTGTTGACCATGGCAAACACCTCGTCCTTGCGGATCAGCTTGTCGACCGCCCGCACGGCCTGTTGAGGCTGGCTGGCGTTGTCTTCAACGATGAAGCGGATGCGCCGGCCGTGGATGCCGCCAGCCTCATTGACCTCGTCAAAACGCATCTGGGTGCCATTGCGCAACTGCGGCATACCCGCAGCCACCGGGCCCGACAGGTCCATGTGGGTGCCGATCACGATTTCCTTGTCGCTGACGCCGGCGGCCTGTGCCGACCAGGGCACGGCGGCCGCCAGCAGGGCGGCCATCGCGCTGCCCATCCATTGACGCTTGTTGATTTTCATGGTGTCTCCTCGACGGTTGTGGTTAGAAAATGGTTGGCGGGTGATCTGCTTGCTTGCAAGCAGGCTTCAGGGGGGATACATCGTGTCGATCAGCGCCGCGTATTTGGCGGTGACGACCTTGCGCTTGAGCTTCATGGTGGGGGTGAGCTCTTCGTCCTCGGCAGTCAGCAATTGGTCGATCAGGCGAAAGTCCTTGACCTGCTCAACCCGGGCCAGGCGGCTGTTGACGGTTTCGATCTCGTTGCGGATGAGTTGCAAGACCTGTGGCGCGCGGGTCAGGCTGGCGAAGTCGGTGTAGGGCACCTGATGGTCTTGAGCGAATTTGGCGACGTTGTCGGGATCGATCATGACCAGGCAGGTCACAAAACGCTTGGCCTCGCCGATCACCACCGCATCGGAAATGTAGGGGCTGAACTTGATCTGGTTTTCGATCAGGCTCGGCGTGATGTTCTTGCCGCCCGAGGTGATGATGATGTCCTTGATGCGCAGGTAGCCGTCGGCGTCGAGTTCGCCGCAGTCACCCGTGTGCAGCCAGCCTTGTTCGTCGATGGCCTCTGCGGTCTTTTGCGGCAGCTTCCAGTAGCCGGCAAACACATTGGGGCCCCGCACCAGGATTTCTTCATCGGCGCCAATGCGAACTTCGGTGCCCAAAGCCTTGACGCCCGCGTAGCCGATCTTGATGCGCGACGGTGGCGTGGCGGTACAAAAGCCGCAGGTCTCGGTCAGGCCGTAGGACTCGATCAGGTCAATGCCGATGGACATGTACCACTTGAGCAGATCGGGTGGCACTGGCGCAGCGCCGGTGAGCGCCGTCTTGATCTTGGACAGTCCCAAAAAGCTGCGCAGGTTGCTAAACACCAGCGTTTGCAGGAATCGATAGCGCAGCCGACGCCAGCCGGCGACCTCACGCTGGGCCAGGCGTTCTTGGGCAATGGCCGCGCCCTCGGTGGTGACCAGGCGGTAGGCCCATTGCGCCAGGGGGATGGCGTCTTGCAAGTACAGCGTGACCTGCGAATAGAGTTTTTCCCAGAAACGGGGTGGGCCAAACAGCAGGTGGGGCACGACCTCGCGAACGTCGTTGAAGACCGTACCCGCGTTCTCAGGAAAGTGGACGATGGGGCCAATCGCCAAGGGGTTGTAGACCGTGCCCATGCGCTCGGCAATGTGACACAGGGGCAGGAAGGACAGGGTGCGGTCGCCTTGCTGCAGGTTCAGGTACTGGGGTGCGCTGGCGATCTGAAACACCAGGTTGCGGTTGGCCACCATCGCCCCCTTGGGCTGACCGGTCGTGCCCGAGGTGTACACCAGGAACGCGGTGTGTTCGCCCCGGCCTGCGTCAATGGCCGCATTAAAGCGGGCCTGGGCCTGCGCCTCTTGGGCCAGCGCCATGCCGTGCTGGGTGAATGCCTCCCAGGTGCTGACCTGCGGATCAGACCAGCCTCGCAAGCCCTCAAGGTCAATCACGACGATCTGCTGCAACTCAGGACACTGGCCGCGCACCGCCAGGGCTTTGTCCAGTTGCTCCTGATTCTCCACAATGAGCACCTGCGCGCCGCTGTCTTGCAAAATGAAGGCCACCTGCTCGGCCGAAGCGGTGGGGTACAGGCCCACCCCGACCAAGCCCATGGCCTGGGCGCCCATGTCGGCATAGAGCCATTCCGGGCGGTTTTCTGACAAGATGGCCACGGCCTGACCAGGCTGCAGGCCCTGATGGCTCAGCGCCAATCCAACGGCACGGGCCTGCTCGAAATAGCCCGACCAAGTGACGGTGTGCCAGATGCCTTTTTTCTTGTGCCGCAGCGCCGGCTGGCCGGCCCACTGGCTGCAGCGCTTGCGCCAGAGTTTTTGCGGGGTGTCGCAGCCCTCCATCGGCGCTGGGGCCGAGGTGGCAAAGTCATCGCCGTGATCTTGAGTGCTCGTCATCGCCAGGTCTTGCGCCGCTTCCAGCGCTGCTTGCTTTGCTCACCGTCAGCGCGTACCGGTGCTGCGCCGAGGTAGAACTCTTTGACATCGTCTTTTTCGCGCAGTTCGGCGCAGGGCCCGGCCGCCACCACCCGCCCCAGTTCCATGATGTAGCCGTAGTGTGCGGTGTTCAGAGCGATGGCCGCGTTTTGCTCGACCACCAGGATGGACATGCCGGTCTCTGCATTGATGCGCTCGATGATGCGAAAGATCTCACGCGTGAGCAGGGGCGACAGTCCCAGCGAGGGCTCGTCGAGCAGCAGCACGCTGGGCTGGGCCATCAGGGCCCGTCCAATGGCCAGCATTTGCTGCTCGCCGCCTGAGAGCAGGCCGCCTTCCTGCTGTGCGCGCTCGCGCAAACGCGGAAACCAGTCATAGATTCGTTCGATGTCCTGCTCCAGGCCTTGGCGCTGCCGTCGGGCAAAGGCGCCCATGCGCAGGTTCTCGCTGACCGTGAGAAACGGAAACACCTGCCGGCCTTCGGGCACCAGCACCAGACCGCGACGCGCCACCTCGTCGGGGTCGAGTCCGGCGATGGGCTGGCCCAGGAACTCCACCGCGCCCTTGAAGGGATCGACCACACCAGCGACGGTGTTCAGTAAGGTGGTCTTGCCTGCGCCGTTGGCACCGAGCACGGTGACGATGTCGCCCCGCCGCAGATCGATGTTGACACCCTTGATGGCCGCGATCGGGCCATACCAAGTCTCCAGGTTCTGCACCCGCAGCAAAGGCGCTTGGGCCTCAGTCGCGCTTGTGATGGCGGTTGGCTCGCTCATGTCGCCTCTGCCCCCAGGTAAGCGGCGATCACCCGCGGGTCGGACTGCACCTGGCTGGGTGTGCCGGTCGACAAGGCCTGCCCCATGTTCATGCAAAGCACGCGGTCGGCCACTTCCGATACCAGCGACATGTCATGCTCGACCATGAGGACGGTGATGCCCAGGTCGCTGCGGATGTCGTCGATCCAGAAAGCCAGGTCGCGGGTTTCCTCTGGGTTCAGTCCGGAGGCCGGCTCGTCGAGCAGCAGCAATTGCGGCCGGGTGGCCAGCGCACGGCCCAGTTCGACCACCTTGCGCACGCCATAGGGCAGGCCGGTGATCAGGCTGTTGCGGTGGGGCGCCAGATCGAGCAGCTCGATCACGTCTTCCACATGAGCGCGCAGCTCGGCCTCGGTGCTGCGCACCGAGGGGCTCCACAAGCACTGGCCCCAAAAACTTTCCTTGGCGAAACGGTGGCAGCCCAGCATCAGGTTCTCCAGCACCGTGGCGCCTTCAAACAGCTCGATGTTCTGGAATGTGCGTGCAATGCCCTGAGACACCACCTGATGGCGTGGCGTGCGGGTGATGTCCTGGCC
>JAXITB010000255.1:0-4671 GCA_034680305.1 Polaromonas sp.
CTGAAAAGTGCCAGGAATACGCCAATGGCAAAAACTGCTTTGTCGCCGGTGTGAACCCCAAAAAGGCCGGCGAGAAGATCTTCAACATCCCAATCTACGCCTCGGTCAAGGAAGCGGCACACAGCACCGGCGCCACCGTCTCGGTGATCTATGTGCCGCCGGCCGGCGCCGCCGCAGCCATCTGGGAAGCGGTCGAGGCCGACCTGGACCTGGCCATCTGCATCACTGAAGGCATTCCGGTGCGCGACATGCTCGAAGTGCGCAACCGCATGAAGGCCAAAGAAGCCGCTGGCGGCAAGCGCACGCTGCTGCTCGGGCCGAACTGCCCCGGCCTGATCACCCCCGATGAAATCAAGATCGGCATCATGCCCGGCCACATCCATCGCAAGGGCCGCATCGGCGTGGTCTCGCGTTCGGGCACGCTGACCTATGAAGCGGTGGCCCAGCTCACCGAAATTGGTCTGGGCCAGTCCAGTGCTGTGGGCATCGGGGGCGACCCGATCAATGGCCTCAAGCACATCGACGTGATGCGCGCCTTCAACGACGATCCGGACACCGACGCGGTCATCATGATCGGCGAGATCGGCGGCCCCGACGAGGCCGAAGCGGCGCAGTGGTGCAAGGCGAACATGAAGAAACCGGTGGTCGGCTTCATCGCTGGCGTCACCGCCCCACCCGGTAAGCGCATGGGCCATGCCGGCGCGCTGATTTCGGGCGGCGCCGACACAGCCGACGCCAAACTGGCCGTGATGGAAGCCTGCGGCTTCAAGGTCACACGCAACCCGTCTGAGATGGGCAAGCTGCTCAAAGCCCTGCTTTGATGCTTTGCCGCCCCCCGCCGCCAGCACTGGCGGCGGGGTGAGCGAAACTACTGACGGTGTCCCTCATGGATGGGCACTACACTCCACTCAAAGCAAAAAAGCGTCGACGTGCGCTTTTTTAAACTATAACAGTGGAGTTTTCGTCATGGATTTTTTTGGTCTCGACCTCGGCTCGCCCGTTTTCTGGAGCGCCTTCGGCTCCATCATGCTCGCCAACATTGTTTTGTCGGGCGACAACGCGGTGGTGATTGCCATGGCCGCTCGCACACTCGAACCCGAGCAACGCAGCAAGGCGATTTTCTGGGGCAGTGCGGCAGCCATCTTGATGCGCATCGTGCTGACCATCGTGGCCATCCAGCTGCTCACGCTGCCCTATCTCAAGATCATTGGCGCCCTGCTGCTGGTCTACATCGGCGTGGACCTGCTGCGAGGCGAGTCCGACGACGAAGGCGAGGGCAAGGAAATCCATGGCATGGCAGCGGCCATCCGCACCATCCTGATCGCCGACCTCGTCATGAGCTTGGACAATGTGCTGGCCGTGGCTGCGGCTGCCAAAGGCAACCTGCCGCTGCTGGTGCTCGGACTGCTGGTGAGCATTCCCCTCATCATTTTTGGCGCCACGCTGCTGACCAAGGTCATGGAACGGTTCCCCATCATCATCACCATCGGTGCCGCCCTGCTGGGCTTTCTGGCTGGTGAAATGCTACTGACCGATCCAGCCGTCAAAACCCACCTGGGTGAAATGAGCGAGAGTACCGTCACCATCGGCGGCCTGGTGGGCGCGGCCCTCGTGGTCCTGATCGGGCAGCGCATGCGGCACCAGCAAGCCCCGGCCGACTGAGTCGCTGCGACGGTCGGCGCGCGAGCGGGACGAGGGGCCAAATCGCAGGCCGCGGACCGCCTCGCTTGGCGTACTGGTGGCTCGCCTGGCCGATACGGTCCGCCCATCACGCGCTTGACCTTGGTCAAAAATTGTCGTTCTCCGGATTCGAATCTATCGGGGCCTGCATCGCTGAGGCTAACATCGCGACTCGCCAAAGCCGTTCAAAAAACCCCCGGGAGCCCGATCATGACTGCCATTCAACGCGGCTTCACGCTCATCGAACTGATGATCGTGATTGCCATCATCGGCCTGCTGGCCTCGCTGGGCTTGCCGATGTACCAAGACTACACCTTGCGTGCCAAGCTGACGGAAGTGATCTTGGCGGCCACGCCCGCAAAGACGGCGGTCACCGAGGCCGCGCAAGTGGGCAGCGCCATGCCGGCCAACCTGACGGTCGATGCGCAAAGCTCGGACATGATCGACAGCGTCAGCTACGCCATTGATGCAAGCAACAGCGCCGTGGGCGTGATCACCGTCAAGATCAAGGCCACCCAGCCGCGCATCGGCGGCAAGACGGTACAACTCAAGGGCACCCTGGGCAGCGGCGGGCAGATCGCCTGGAGCTGCGGCCCGGGCGCCACCGAAGGCGTCGACGCCAAATACCTGCCAGCCAGCTGCAAAGGGGCCTGAGGCTTTACCGGCAGCCCTGACCGCTCGCCCCTGGGGGGCAGGGCACAGCCAGCTGCCACCACCGAGGCCCTGATAAGCTCGCGGCCATGTCCCCCTCCCTGGCCGGGCCAGCGCTGACGCTGCTGCTCGCGCTGCCCTGGATTCACCCCCTGAGCGCCGGGCCCTCGCGCAATGCCTGGCCCTGGCTGGTTTCGGCCGCCTGCATGGCCGCCTTGCTGCTGCTGCGCCGGCATTGGCGGCCGCAGACGGTGGCGCGGGCCTGGCTGCTGGCGGCCCTCCTCAGCTGCGCCATGGCCTTGCTGCAGTACCTGGGATGGAGCGCCGACTGGGCGCCCTGGGTGGCGCCGATCGGGCCAGGCGAAGGCTCGGCCAATTTGCGTCAGCGCAACCAGTTCGCCGGCCTGACGGCCATTGGCCTGATCGGGCTGATTTACCTGGTCGCTGGTGCCCCTCGGCCCAGCCCACCGCAGCAGCTCAGCCCTTGGGCCTGGGCCTTGCCGGCACTGCTCTTGCTGGCCGCCGGGCATGCGGTGACCTCCTCGCGCACCGGCTTGCTGGCCTGGGTGCTGGTGCTGCTGGGCTGTCTGTGGTTTCGCAGCGGCCGAAGGGCCATCGCGCTGGCAGCGCTCGGCCTGCTGCTTTATGGAGGCGCCAGTGTGCTCATGCCGATGGCCCTCGAATGGGCCATGGCGGCCCAAGGCGGGACCTCGCCCTGTTCGGCCGGGCCTTGCAATGCGATCGAACGCATGGCCGGCGTGGGCAGCGACAGCCGCCGCGCGCTGTGGCACAACGTGATCGCCCTGATTGCCGAGCGACCCTGGAGCGGCTGGGGCTGGAACGAGCTGGGCTATGCCCACTACATCACCCTGTTCGATGGACCCCGGTTCACTGAAAAGCTGGACAACGCCCACAACCTGCCGCTGCATCTGGCGGTGGAGTTGGGGCTGCCGCTGGCGCTGCTGATGGGCGCGGCACTGCTGACCTTGCTCTGGCGCGCCCGCCCCTGGGCCGAAACCCGTCCCTGGCGCCAGGCCGCCTGGGGCGTGCTGGCCGTGATCGGCCTGCACAGCCTGCTCGAGTACCCGCTGTGGTACGGGCCCTTCCAGATCGCGGTGCTGGTCTGCGTGATCGGTCTGGTTTGGGGTTCGCGCCTAAGGCCCGCGATGGTCAATCCAGCGCCGATTAGCCCGAGGCGGTCACCGCGATGGATCGATGCCCTGGCCCTGGGCCTGCTGCTGGGGGTCGCGGTGATCGCCTTTGACTACCACCGTACCAGCCAGATCTACCTGCCGGCGCACCAGCGCTTCAGCGCCTACCGCAAGGAGCCGCTGAAAGCGGCGCAAGCCAGTTGGTTCTTTCAGAACCACGCCCGATTTGCCACCCTCACGCTCACGCCGCTGCGCACCGACAACGCAGCCGAGCAACTGACCCTGGCACAGCAGATGCTGCACCATTCGGCCGAACCGGTGGTGATCGAGCGCCTGCTCGACAGCGCCGCCCTGCTGGGCGACCAGGAACTGTTGGCCTTTCACAGCCGACGCTATGAAGCGGCCTATCCGCAGGCCCACGCCAAGTGGCTGCAGCGCCAGGGTGCGGCGCCTGCCCAGGCGAAGCGGCCCTGAACGCTCAGGCGCCCAATTCAGGGCGCACCTGAGCTCAGATCCCCAGCCCGCCCAGGGACTTGCCGCCATCGACGAACAAAGTCTGGCCGGTGATGAACTGCGTCGAGGGCGCGGCAAAAAAGGCGATGGCGTTGGCGATCAGATCAGGCGTGGCGGCCTTGCCACCCGGTTCAAGCTGCTCCCAGGCCGCAAACATCTCTGGCGGGGCCGAGCGCGTCATCGGCGTGTCGGTAAAGCCCGGCGCCACCGAATTGACCGCGATGCGCTTGTCGCGCAGCTCCATCGCCATCGCCCGCGTCAGGCCAATGACCGCTGCTTTTGAGGCCACATAGTGCGCAAAGCGTGTGCCGCCGAGTGCGCCGCGCGAGGAGATGGTGATGATGCGCCCACCGGCAGTCATGCGGCGCGCTGCTTCTTGCGCGGGGATGAAGGTACCGATCACGTTGACCTCAAGCATGCCGCGAAAAGCCTCTTCAGTCAGGTCAAGAATGCGTGCATCGTTGTAGATGCCGGCGGCGCAGACCATTACGTCAACACGCGGCTGGGCGTCCAGAACGGCGGCCACCGAAGCACGGTCGCAAATGTCCCCTGGCGCGGCGACCACATCCAGGCCCAGGCCCAACAGTCGGGCGGTTTCCTGGCGCAGCCGATCTGCATTGCGGTCCATGGCCACCACGCGAAAACCGTCTTGTGCGAGCCTTTCCACAGTGGCCAG
>JAXITB010000256.1:0-4664 GCA_034680305.1 Polaromonas sp.
GGTGGACAGGTCGGGGCCGCCAAAGCAGCACATGGCTGGCTTGGGAAAGGGCACGCTCAAAGACTGAAGCAACTGCCCTTCGGGCGAGAAACGGTGAACGAGCCCGGCGTCATTGGCGCAGATCCAGTAGCCGCCCTGGCTGTCGACGGCGGCGCCATCGGGGCGCCCCGGCAGGGGCCGCATGTCGACGAACAAGCGCCTATTGCTCAGGGCCCCGCTTTGCGGTTCGAGGTCGAAAGCCCAGATCTGCTGCGCATTCGGGTGCGAGTCCGACAGGTACAAGGTGCGGCCGTCGGGGCTCAGGCCAGTGCCGTTGGGCGTGAGCAAGCCGCTGACATGCGGGCCGCTCAGACCGCGCTCGTCCAAGCAGTACAAGCCGCCCTCAGCCTGCGCCCGGGACATGTCCATCACCATGGTGCCCACCCACAGCCGGCCACTGGCATCGCAGCGCCCGTCGTTAAAGCGCATGCCCGGCGCCGGGTGCTCGACGGCGGCCAAGGTCTGCAACTGCGGCGTCTGCCCCGGGCTCAAGCGAGTGGCCACGATGCGGCTTTCCATGGCCAGAATCACCCGGCCGTCTTCAGCCAGCGCCAAACAAGCCACGCGCTCGGGCAAAGACCAGGCCTGCAAATGGCCGCTGGCTGCCTGCCAGCAGCGCACGCGGCAAGACTCGATGTCGACCCACCAAAGCGCCTGACCATCCCAGACGGGCGATTCCCCGACCCGGTCGGGGCCTTCGGCGATGACACGAAATGGACTGGACACTTGCAATTGGCGGTCGGGGCTGTTACAAACAGGGGAACTGACAAGTCGTCAGTTGTCAGACAACTTGTCGCCAATTATTCATCAAACTGCAGGCCATCCACCCAAGGGTTTACCCGAGTGATTCCGAATACTGATCTTCGTCGAAAGCCCCGCAGCCTGGCCCTGGATGTGGTGGACCGCCTGACCGCCGACATCCGCTCGGGGCAGCTCGCTGCCGGCCACAAGCTGCCCACCGAGGCCGAGCTGATGGCCGGGCTGGGTGTCAGCCGCACGGTGGTGCGCGAGGCCATTTCCCGACTGCAGGCCGCCGCCTTGGTTGAAACCCGGCATGGCGTAGGCACCTTTGTGCTGACCAGCAATGACAGCCCGCCCTTCAAGGTGAGCCCCGAGCAACTGGGCACGCTGCGGGAGGTGATTGCCCTGCTGGAGCTTCGCATCGGCCTGGAAACCGAAGCCGCCGCGCTGGCCGCCATCCGACGCCTACCGAACCATTTGGCGGAAATGCGACTGGCGCTGGACAAGATGTCTGAAGCCGTAGAGCAGGGTTTAGACGCAGTAGGCGCTGACTTTCAGTTTCACCAAGAGGTCGCTCGGGCGACCCAAAACCACCATTTCCTGGACCTGATGCACTCGCTGGGCAGCAACGTCATCCCCCGTGGCCGCCTCGACAATCCGGCCACCCTCTCGCCGGAGCGTCAAGCCTATCTGCGCCGGGTCAATCTGGAGCACGAGAGCATCTACAACGCCATTGCCGATCAGGACGTGGAGGCGGCCCGTGCCGCCATGCGCACCCACCTGTCGAACAGCCGCGACCGGCTCAAGCGGGGCGAAACCGGCCTGCACTGAAACGGTCGGTGGCTCTTTCGAAGTCAGCAGTTTCGGGTTTTCCCGCTGGCCGTACAATCGTTTGCGTTGTACGATGACTTACCTTTTTTGAAGATTTATGAGCCTTTCATCCACGCCCACCATCCGGCGTCTGCAGGTCATTCCCGTGGCCGGGCATGACAGCATGCTGCTCAATCTGAGCGGCGCCCACGGCCCGTTTTTCACCCGCAACCTGCTCATCCTGACCGACTCGGCCGGTCGCACCGGGGTGGGCGAGGTGCCCGGCGGCGAGAAGATCCGCCAGACCCTGGAAGACGCCAGCGCGCTCATTGAAGGCCAGCCCATTGGCGACTACCAGCGCCTGCTCAACGCCATGCGCGCCCGCTTTGCCGACCGCGACGCGGCGGGCCGGGGCCAGCAAACCTTTGATCTGCGG
Source organism: Polaromonas sp. (assembly GCA_034680305.1). GTDB lineage: Bacteria > Pseudomonadota > Gammaproteobacteria > Burkholderiales > Burkholderiaceae_C > Polaromonas. Next base: position 2,027 of record JAXITB010000256.1, read on the forward strand.
GTGGCCATTCATGCGGTCACCGCCGTCGAAAGCGCCCTGCTCGACCTGCTCGGCCAGCACCTGGGCGTGCCGGTGTGCGCCCTGCTCGGCGAAGGCCAGCAACGCGAGCGGGTGCAGATGCTGGGCTACCTGTTTTACGTGGCCGACCGCAAGAAAACCGATCTGGCCTACCGCAGCGAGTCCGATGCCGACGACGACTGGCTGCGTCTGCGCCACGAGGAAGCGATCACACCCGAAGCCGTAGTGCGTCTGGCCGAGGCCGCGCAGGCGCGTTACGGCTTTGAGGACTTCAAGCTCAAGGGAGGCGTGCTGCGCGGCGAGCAAGAGGTCGAGGCCATCTGCGCCTTGCACGAACGCTTTCCTGAGGCGCGCATCACGCTCGACCCCAACGGCGGCTGGCTGCTCAAAGATGCGGTGCGCCACTTAAGGGACCTGCATGGAACACTGGCCTATGCAGAAGACCCGTGCGGCGCCGAAGGCGTGTTCTCCGGGCGCGAGGTCATGGCCGAATTCAAACGCGCCACCGGCCTGCCCACAGCCACCAACATGGTGGCCACCGACTGGCGCGAAATGGCACACAGCATCGCGCTGCAAGCGGTCGACATCCCGCTGGCCGACCCGCACTTCTGGACCCTGCAAGGCTCGGTAAGGGTGGCGCAGCTGTGCCAGATGCACAACCTGACCTGGGGCTCGCACTCGAACAACCACTTTGATGTGTCGCTGGCCATGTTCACCCACTGCGCGGCCGCCGCCCCCGGCAAGGTCACCGCCATCGACACCCACTGGATCTGGCAGGACGGCCAGTACCTGACCCAAGAGCCCCTGCAGATCAAGCAAGGCCATGTGGACGTGCCGAAAAAACCCGGCCTGGGCATCGAGCTGGACATGGCCGCCGTCATGAAGGCGCACGCGCTGTACCAGGAGCACGGCCTGGGCGCCCGCAACGACGCCATGGCCATGCAGTACCTGATTCCGGGCTGGACCTTCAACCCCAAGCAGCCCTGCATGGTGCGCTGAACACACTGGCCCAAACCCCTAACCCTTCAAGGAGACGCCATGCCCATGAAACCCCTTCGCCGATTCGCCCTGGCTCTGAGCCTGGCCGCCTTGGCCGCACCGTCGGTTTGGGCGCAGGCGCCCGCCTACCCGAACAAGCCCATCAAGATCGTGGTGCCCTTCCCGGCTGGCGGCACCTCCGATGTGCTGGCCCGAATCCTGGGACAGAAGATGAGCGAGAACTGGGGCCAGCCAGTGGTGGTGGAAAACCGGCCGGGCTCGGGCGGCAACCTGGGCGCCGATCAGGTGGCCAAGTCGGCTGCTGACGGCTACACCCTGGTGCTGATGGATGTGGGCAACCTGGCCATTGCGCCTTCGCTGTACAAGCTGCCCTTCAACCCGCTGACCGACTTTGCACCGGTGGCCATGGTGGGCTATTCGCCGCATCTGCTGGTCACCAGCAGCCAGGTGCCGGCCAACAATGTGGCCGAGCTGGTGGCCTGGGCCAAGGCGCAAAAGGGCAAGGTCAACTTTGCAGCGGCTGCCGGCATGGGCAGCGCGCCGCACCTGGCCGGCGTGATCTTCGCGCAGCGCGCCGGCATTCAGTGGGGCTATGTGCCCTACAAGGGTGGCGCGCAAGCCATGACCGACCTGATCGGCGGGCAGGTCGATCTGACCTTCAACGGCATGGTCGCCACCTTGCCCCACGTCAAGAGCGGCAAGATCAAACTCATTGCCGTCTCCAGCCTGCAGCGCAACCCGGTGCTGGGCGGCAACGTGGCCACCGTGGCCGAGAGCCTGCCCGGCTTTCACACCGGCAGCTGGCAGGGCCTGCTCGCACCGGCCGGCACGCCCCGCGCCGTGGTCGAGCGGCTGCATGCCGAGGTGATGCGCATCACCGCACTGCCCGACGTGCGCGAGCGACTCACTACCCTGGGCGCTGAGCCGGTGGGCATGGCCCCCGCCGACTTCGGGCAATGGCTGCGCTCAGAAATCGCAGCCATGGGCAAGATCGTCAAAGACGAAAAAATCACCGTCGAATAAACCCAACTCCTGAAAGACACCGGCATGAAACTCGGATTCATCGGCCTGGGCATCATGGGCGCTCCCATGGCCGGCCACCTGCTGGCCGCCGGCCACGAACTGTTTGCCCAGTCACGCAGCGGTGTGCCGCAGGCCCTGATCGACGCTGGCGCCAAGGCCTGCAAGACCGCCCGCGACGTGGCGCAGCATGCCGACATCGTCTTCACCATGGTGCCGGACACGCCGCATGTGCAAGAGGTGCTGTTTGGCGAGCACGGCGTGGCCCAGGGCTTGTCGGCCGGAAAGACGGTGGTCGACATGAGCTCGATCTCGCCCATTGCCACCAAGCAGTTTGCCGAGCGCATCGCCGCCTTGGGCTGCGACTACCTCGATGCCCCGGTCTCCGGCGGCGAAGTCGGCGCCAAGGCGGCCAGCCTGACCATCATGGTCGGCGCCACCGAGGCGGGCTTCGCGCGGGTGCAGCCGCTTTTTTCGCTGATGGGTAAGAACAACACCCAACTCGGCGGGCTCGGCGACGGTCACAACAGCAAGGGGGCCAACCACATCAACGTGGGCCACAACAAAGAAGCGGTGGGCGAGGCCCAACTGTTAGCGGCCA
>JAXITB010000257.1:0-4656 GCA_034680305.1 Polaromonas sp.
CGGCATGTATGTGGTGTCGGTGGTGCTGCCGGCGGTACAGGCCGAGTTTGGCGTGGGTCGGGGGGATGCTTCGCTGCCCTACACCCTGATGATGGTGGCCCTGGGGCTGGGCGGCATTGTCACGGGCCGCATGGCCGACCGCTTTGGCATCATGCGGGTGCTGTGGGTGGGTGCCCTGGCCGTTTGCGGCGGCTACACACTGGCCAGCCAGGCTGGCAGCATCTGGGCCTTTGCCTTGGCACACGGCCTCCTGCTCGGGCTGATCGGCAGCTCCTCGACCTTTGCCCCCTTGATGGCTGACACCGCCCTGTGGTGGAACAAGCGGCGCGGAATCGCGGTGGCGGTATGCGCCAGCGGCAACTACCTGGCCGGCTCCTTTTGGCCCCCGGTGGTGCAATGGGGCATCGAAACCTGGGGCTGGCGCCAAACTTATGTGATGTTGGGACTGTTCTGCAGCGTGGGCATGGTGCTGCTGTCGCTGGCCATGAGGCAGCGCCCTCCGTTGGTGTCGGGCACAGGCACAGCGGCTGCCGCGGCAGGCGGTACCGATCGGCCGTTCGGGCTCTCGCCCTTGAGGGCGCAACTGCTCTTGTGCGTGGCGGGCACGGCCTGCTGCGTGGCCATGGCCATGCCGCAGGTTCATATCGTGGCCTATTGCACCGATCTGGGTTTCGGTGCTGCGCGAGGCGCGCAGATGCTCTCGCTCATGCTCGCTTGTGGCATTGCCAGTCGACTCATCTCGGGGCTGATCTGCGACCGCATCGGCGGTCTGCGCACGCTCTTGCTGGGCTCGGTGCTGCAGGGTACTGCGTTGCTGCTTTTTCTGCCGTTTGACGGGATGGTGTCACTCTATTTGGTGTCTGCCCTGTTTGGCCTGTTTCAGGGCGGCATCGTGCCTTCCTACGCGATCATCGTGCGCGAGCACTTCAAGCCTCAGGAGGCCGGCGCCCGGGTGGGCGCGGTCATCATGGCCACCATGCTCGGCATGGCTTTGGGCGGCTGGATGTCTGGCTGGGTGTTCGACATCACCGGCAGCTACCGGGCGGCCTTCTTGAATGGCATCGCCTGGAATTTGCTCAACCTGAGCATCGCGCTGTGGCTGGTGATGCGCACTCGCCAGATCGCCGCGACATCGGCCCCCAAAAACGCCTGACAGGGCGATTCGTCGTCATCCAGACGGGCCCTGATATCCGGGTCAGGAGGCGGTCGCAAGCCGGTCAAGCGATACAGACGCTGGGCTAACATAAAGGCTGATCGCCCTGCGGTCAGCAGTTGAAGGAGGTATCTCATGGGTTCAGAAATCAGCCGGCAGTCGTCTTTGGCCTCGTCGGCCATACGTCAAGCCACCAGCCTGGCATCGCCTTCCAAGAGCGATCAGGCCCGTGAGAGCCTGATTCGAATGGCGACGCAGGTCACTTCCGGCACGGGCGTCAAGAGCGGCTATCTGCAACTCAGTGCCGGCAACCAGCAATTGAGTACCCGGTGGCTGGGCGCCAATGCCGGCACGCAAAGGGCCGTGGCTGAAGTCCGGCGCCTCGTGAGCGAGGCCTATGGCGATGTGCCGGGGGCGCAGGAGGCACTCGATCGCTATCTTGCCGCGTCGGGCGATCGCATTGGGACGCGCAGCTTTGTCAAGCTGGTCAAGGCCTTGGAGTCCGCCAGCGGGCAGGCGCCGACGCAAGCACTGCAAGCGGTGGAGGAGGGCGTGGCTCGCCTGGAGACCGATCACCTGTCGGCTGGCATGCAACTGCTTGAGCTTCAGCGCCAAGCCGATGGCTTGATCGGTGAAATGAGGGGCGCCGCCGAACCAGGCAGCTCGACGGCTTTACAGGCCTGGTGCGCCCTGTCGGCGTTGAACGGGCAGGTGGATCTGTTGCAAGACGAACTCAATGCCGACCAGAGGTTGCAGGCTGAGCGACTGGCTCAGCAAGTGGGCGAGCAACTCAACGACACTGAACCGGCGCTGGTGAGTCAGTTCGCTGACGCGCACACTCACCTGGAAGAGGCCAGACGGGTCATGGCCAGTCGGCCGCAAGTTTGGGCAAGGCATCAGGAAACTCTGGCCGCCGGCGTGAAGGACACGATCGCGCTGATGAGCAGCCCGCAGCAGTCTCCGCCCTTGACCGACCAGGCGATGCTGCTGTGCACCCGCGCCTTGCTGCGTTACTACACCGCCGGAGGTCAGGCCGAGCGGCAGGCCTGTGAAGGCTTCGCCAAAAGCATGGAATTTGATCGACTCTTGGCCCAGGCCCAAATGCAGGCCGGGCAGGGCGATGACACCGCCAAGCAACTGTGCGACGCCCTTAATGCGCTGACCGATACCCTCGATGTGCATGCGAGCACCTTGCCAGCCGCTGAAGTGACGAAGACGCTGACAACCGTTCCGCAAGCATTGCAGCAGGAGCACTTCGAAGCATTCGACCGGTTTGCCGAGCAAGCATTGGCCGCTGGCCCCGAGGGCAAAGTGGCCGCCTGGCGAGAGGTGCAGGATGCCGGGATGATGATTTTCAAGGCGACTGGCAGTCGGAGCCAGGATGATCAGGTTGAAATGGCCAGCGCAATGCTTTTTGCGGCAGCACAAAAGCTGTCGCCAGCCAAAGCCGCTGCGGTCCTGCTGGCCTTACAGGATCAGCAGACCTTGCGGACCTTGATGGTCCCATCGACCCTGAGCCGAGCGGCTGCCAAGCATTTCGATGCCGAGCGGATCAGAATGAGCCTAGGCTTCAGAGGCGATCATTTGCTCGGAGATCTCGCGTCCAATATCGAGCTCAGTGAGGTCACTGGCCTGGCCCGTATGGTCGATGGTTTGCGCTCGCGGGTCCGAGGCCTGGCTGGCCCGATCTCAGAACTCCAGCCTCCGGCCGAGTTGATGGCTCCGCCTCAGTTGCGGTCCATTGATGCAGCCACCGCCGAGGCGGTTCGTCGCGATATTCCAGAGATGGCCATGCATGAGTTGGTCATGCGAGCGCAGATCACTGACTCTGAGCCATTTGCCAAGCTGGATTCGGCCCGACAGGCTTCCTACCTGCACGCCAGGGAGGTACTCGACGCGATCGATGACATCGACCCGAAGCTGAGCGACCGGCAAGAAGCCCTGCTGGCCCGAGTGATGGATCACCCCTCGGCCAGGCGACAGACTGACCCGAAGGTTCGAGATGCCTTTATTCAGGCCGTCACCGACAAGGCCTCTGATCTTCTTGAGGCGATGGAAAGCCAGGGGCGCATGCTCGAGCCCGAGGAGCTATTTGGCATCCTGACCTCGGTCCAGCCCAACGCGCAAGAGAGCGAGCAGATGATCGGCAACTTGGCCGGCGTGATTGCCGCCCGATTACCTATCAACACCGACTGACCCCTGAGCTGGAACCGCCCATGACGCTGTTGCCGCGCCACCCAAGCCCCCCCATCAGCCACCCCAGACGCCACTGCCTGCAGGCGGCTTTGGCCACTGCGGTCGGCTTGAAGTTTTCTGCTTCGCCTGCCCAGGCTGCAAGCAGCGCGCCGGGGGCCAACGCATCGCCGGGCCTGGGCGCGGCCCGGTGCACCGTGAGCGCCGCACGGCTAGACGCGCTGCTGGCCGAGGCTTTCCCGCGCTTTAATGCGCCCAGGGTGCTGCCAGGCTTCGATGCGGCACGTCACGGTGCACGCCATGATGTCGAGCTGCATCGGCTGATCACCGAAGTGACGGTGCCCGAAACCGGCGAGCGCCTGAAAGTGACGGGTCTGCTGGCCTTGCCGTTGGGCGTCAAGGGCCCGATTCCGGTGCTGTCTTGGCAGCACGGTACGGTCCTGGGCTTTGATCAGGTGCCCTCGGGCCTGTTGCGGCTGGCCGATCCCGCTTACCAGACCACTGACGAGAAGGATTCTCTGGAGACACTGCTGAATGTGCATCGCTTTGCCGGGCAGGGCTACGCCGTCATCGCCGCCGACTATGTGGGCAAAGGGCCATTGCGGCAGGGGCGCGGTGAGGGCTATGCGGTCAAGGGGGTAACGGTCAGCACCTGCCTGGCCATGATCGACGCCGGTATGGCCCGCCTGCGCGCGCTCAAGGCCCAACCGGGGCCGCTGTTTCTCAACGGCTGGTCACAGGGCGGCCTCAACACCCAATGGCTGCACCAGCAATTGCGCCGGCAGGGCAGGTCGGTTAGGGCCACCGCAGTGGCCAGCCCCTTTAATGATCTGTCCGAATCCTGGCGGTTTTGGGCCGGGGTACAGACCTTTCCTTTGCCCGATGGTGTGAGCACTTATCCGGCAATGCCCGATTGGGTCTCCTTGTGCATGATCGTAGCTCTGGGCAGCTATCAAGTGCATTACAGGCTTGATGGGCTGCTCAAGAGTGCGATTCGGCCCGAGTTTCATGACATGGCGCTCAAATATTGGTCCGACTACGCGATTGATTTCGACCCCAACAAGCCCTTTCCTTCGGGGCGCAACCTTCTGGTGCCCGGTTTTTTTGAGAAGTACACCGACGAGCGCAACAGCGAATTCCTCCGGCGCTTGGCGGCCAATACGGCCAGCTACTGGCGCTATGACCGCCCCATCCGTTTTCACTATGGGCTGGCCGACGAGGCCATCCATCCGGCGAGGGTCGCTCGGGCGCTATCGGCGGGTGGCGCGCAGGCCGGCGGCGTGGCCGTGGCCGGCGCCAGCCACCGGGGC
>JAXITB010000258.1:0-4654 GCA_034680305.1 Polaromonas sp.
AAAAACCGGCAATCTGTCAAACAGGGGGAGTGGGGGCTGCGCCCCCGCAGCGATGCAGCGGCTGATCAAGCATGGCTGCTGATCGCGCAAGGCGGCTGATCACGCATGGCTGCTGAGTCAGAGCCATCGCGCCGAGGGCGGCGCTCCCACAAAAACCAGCAATCCGTCAAACAGGGGCAGCGGGAGCTGCGCCCACGCGGGAGCGAAGAACGACAATCGGGGCCATGAACTGGACCCCGCTGATTCAAACCGACCGCGCCGGCGTGGCCGAGTGCCTGCACTTTGGCGCCGTGGCCGTGGTCGACCACCACGCTCGCCTGCTGGCCCATGCTGGCGACCCGGCGCTGCTGACCTTCACCCGATCAACCCTCAAGCCCTTGCAGGCACTGCCCTTCATCGAAGGCGGCGGGGTCGAGCATTTCCGACTGCAGCCGTCACAGATCGCCATGCTGTGCGCCTCCCACAATGGCGAAGACCGGCATGTGGCGCAGGTCGAGCGGCTGCTGACCGCCACGCGACTGGGCTACAAGCGACTGCAGTGCGGCTGTCACACACCTTATTTCGTCGAGCTCGGCGTCAAGGGCCCAGCCGGCCCGTATGACGAGCGTCACCACAATTGCAGCGGCAAACACGCGGGCTTTTTGGCCTACTGCGTGCAGCACCAATTGCCCTTAGACACCTATCTGAGCGCCGACCACCCTCTGCAACAGGCCATCGCCGCGGCCGTGATGCGGGTGTGCGATTTGCGCGCCGATCAGATCGCCGTGGGCACCGACGGCTGTTCCGCACTCAATTACGCCATGCCGCTGGGCCATCTGGCTCTGGCCTATGCGCGACTGGCTGCCGGCGCGGCCAGCCCGCACTTTGGAGACAGCTTGGCCCGTCTGTCACAAGCGATGCGCCAACACCCCGACCTGGTTTCGGGCAGTGGGCGCAACGACGAGGCCTTCATGCGCATCGGCCGTGGCGACTGGGTCAGCAAGGTCGGGGCCGACGGGGTGCAAGCCATGGGCAGCGTCAGCCGGGGCATCGGTTTTGCCATCAAGATCGCCGACGGCAGCAAGCCCGCTTTGTTTGCCGCCAGTGTGGCAGTGATGGAGCAACTGGGCTGGCTCGACGACGCCCAACGCCAGGCGCTCAGGCCCTGGCAAGCCGAGTCGATTTTGAGCGTCAAAGGCCAGGTGGTGGGTTCACGGCGCGCCGTATTCCAGCTCGAGCCGGTCTGAGCCCATCTCCGTCGACCGTGCTCAGGAAGGCCGCACCGAAGACTGACCTCCCGCTCCAGTGCCAGGCAAGGCGTTAAGCCAGGGCGGGTTGATCACCGAAGGCTCGTCCGGTGCAATGAGCATCACCAGATCGCCCCCGAAGCGCCCCAGGCCCAGCGCCTGGGCCACCGCATCGTCCTCCTGCGCGGTGGCCATGCGCACGAAACACAAGAAGCGGCGTTGACCGGCCTGGTCGGCGCGCACCAAATCAAGCCGGCGAACTCGGCCATGCAGGGCAAACAGGGCCTGCAGGCGGTCGCGCAAGACAAACACATCCTCGCTGACGATGGGAGTCGGGCTGTCGCGGTGGGGGCTGTGGATCAAGGGCATGGTGTGCAAGGCCAAGTTCAAACCGGGCCAGCCACTTTAGGCCGCTGACCGTCGCTGCCTTGGCCTCAAGGTCGACGGCTGTCGTAGGACAAGGCAACCCCAAGGCGCACCGGCCTGGCGCCAAGGCGTGCCGGCGCAGGGCGCAAGTGCGCTGCGGCCGCCCCTGCGGGCGCTAAGCTGGCCTGCTCGCCCGTTTGCCTACCCGTGCCCGTCGCTCCCTTCGCTCCTTCCTCCCGCACCTCAACCGTCTCAACGCCGCCGGCAGAGCTGCAACTGCTCGAGCAGGTCGCGCAGGCGGGCAGCTGGCATTGGGATGCGGCCGGCGCCGATGGGCGGGGCCCGTTCAGCTGGACGCCCGCGCTGGCGCAATTGCTGCATTGGCCGCAGGCCTGTGCCCCGCCCTGGCGAGCGCCTTGGGACCTGCTGGCGCCCAAACGCCGCGCCGCCTTGCGATCCCTGTTGCAAGGTGTTCGGCAGGCTAAAGCCGATCCGGGTGAGGTCATCGAACTGGAGAGCATGGCCTTGAATGCTCAGGGCCACGAGCAGCCCATTCGCCTGTTGATGCGCTGCCAGCCCGATTCGGGCCAAGCCTTGTGGCACGGGGTGGTGCAAGACCGCAGCGAACACCACCAGCGCCAGGCGCAGGCCCAGCACGAGCGCATGCAGCTGAGCACCACACTGGCCAGCATGACCGAGGCCTTTGCCACGCTCGACCGCGAGGGCCGCCTGAGCTATGTCAACCCGCCCACCTGCCAACTGCTCGGGCGCCAGCCGCCGCAATTGCTGGGCCGGCGCCTGTGGCGCGAGCTCGACGAGGCCGCCGGCACCCGCCTGCACCTGAAGATGCGGCAAGCGCTGCGCAGCGGCGAGCCGGCCGAGTTCGAGGCCTTTGTCCCCAGCCTGGATCGGTGGCTGGAGTTTCGGCTCTACCCTTTCGACGAAGGCCTGGCGCTTTACCTCAGAGACGTCAGCGAGAGACACCGCACGCAGGAGCAATTGCAATTGCTGCACACCTGCATTGCCCGGCTCAACGATGTGGTGCTGATCACCGAACGGCGCAGCGGCAAGCCAGCACGCATCGTGTTTGCCAACGAGGCCTTCACCCGGCTGAGCGGCTACAGCGCCGATGAAGTGCTCGGCCGCCATCCCGGCTTGCTGCAGGGGCCGCTGACCGACCCGCTGGAGCTGCGGCGCATCGCGCAAGCGCTTCGGCACGGGCAAGCGGTACGCAGCGAGCTGCTCCACTACAAAAAGAGTGGCGAGCCCTTTTGGGTTGAACTCGAGGTGGTGCCGGTGGAGGAGTCGGCGCGCGGTGTTGCCCACTGGGTGGCGGTGGGCCGCGACATCACCAGCCGCAAGGCGCAGGAAGAAGCCATCGAGCACCTGGCCTTTCACGACGCCCTGACCGGACTGCCCAACCGACAGCGGCTGCTGCAGCGGCTACAAGACGCGCTGAGCCTGACCACCGCTGGCGGGCGCATCGGGGCGCTGATGTTCATCGACCTCGACCACTTCAAGCTGCTCAACGACACCCTGGGCCACGACCGTGGCGACCGCCTGCTGCAGCAGGTGGCGGCACGCCTGCAAGCGTGCATGCGCCCGGGCGACACCGTGGCCCGTCTGGGCGGCGACGAATTCGTGGTGGTGATGCACGAGCTGGCCACCCACGCCGACCAGGCCAGGCAGCGCGCCCGGCGGGCCGCCGCCGTGATCCTGCAAGCCTTGAGTCAACCGTATGAGCTGGCCGGTCAGCCCTATCACGGCACCTGCAGCATCGGGGTGACTTTGTTGTCAGACCACGAGCACAGCCTGGCCGACCTGCTCAAGCAGGCCGATCTGGCCATGTACGAGGCCAAAGCGGCGGGCCGCAACACCCTGTGCTTTTTTGACCCGCAGATGCAGGCCGACGCCTCGGCCAAGGCCGCTCTGACCAGCGCCTTGCGCCAGGGCCTGCACCATGGGGAGTTCGTGCTGCACTACCAGCCCCAGGTGCAGGCCAACGGGCAGCTCATGGGCCTGGAGGCTCTGGTGCGCTGGCGCCAGCCTTCTGGCCTGCTCGGCCCCGACCACTTCATTGCCCAGACCGAAGAAAGCGGCCTGATCCTGCCCCTGGGCCAATGGGTGCTCGACGAAGCTTGCAGGCAGCTGGCCTTGTGGGGTCGAAATCCCTTGCTGAAGTCGCTGCGGCTGTCGATCAATGTGAGCACCCGCCAGTTCCTGCAAGCGCATTTTGTGCAGCAGGTCTTGCAAACCGTGGCCCGCCACGGCGTGCCCGCGCAGCAGATCGAGCTGGAGATCACCGAAAGCCTGCTGGCCACCGACATGGAGGGCACCATTGCCCGCATGCACCAGTTGCATCAGGCCGGGCTGAGCCTGGCCATCGATGACTTTGGCATGGGCTATTCGGCGCTGTCTTGCCTCAAGAACATGCCGCTGCAGCGCCTGAAGATCGACCGCGCTTTTGTCAAAGACATGCTCAGCGACCCGCGCGATGCGGCCATTGCCCGCAGCATCGTCCGGCTGGCCCACGACCTGGGCCTGCAGGTCACCGCCGAAGGCGTGGAGACTCTGGCGCAAAAAACGCTGCTGGCCGAAGCCGGCTGCCAAGCCTTTCAAGGCTTTTTGTTCAGCCCGGCCTTACCGGCCGATGAGATTGAATCGTTCATTGGCCGTTGGTCAGCGACTGAGCCTGAACACAAAGCTGGCACCGCCACCGACGGCCTCCTCGCATGACACCGTGCCGCCATGGCGCTGCGCGATGGTCTTGACCAAGGCCAAGCCCAGGCCCACACCCCCGGCCCGCTCGCTCGCGCCGGGCAGCCGAAAAAATGGCTCGAAGATCTGCTCGCGGTAGGCCGGCGGCACGCCCGGGCCGTGATCGTCGACCCGCACCACCCAATGCTCACCCTGAAGGTCCAGCGACAAGGTCACCTCGCCAGTCCCATGGCGCTGGGCGTTTTCCAACAAATTGCGCAGCAGGCGGCGCAGCAGCCGGGGCGAGCCTTGCAGCAGCATGCCGCGCGCCACCTCGGGCGAGAGCACCTGCAACTGCGCGCCGG
>JAXITB010000259.1:0-4649 GCA_034680305.1 Polaromonas sp.
CCGGTCTCGCGCATCCCGGCCTTTGTGGCCGAGACCGACGCCCTGCTGGCGCGTGAAGTGCCCGGGGTGCGCATGGTCGACTTTGGCCACCTGGGCGACGGCAACCTGCATTACAACGTGCAAGCGCCCGAAGGGGCAGATGGCCGGGCTTTCCTGCGCGAATTCGAAGACAAGGTGAACACCCTGGTGTTTGACCAGGTGGCGAAATTCGATGGCTCGATCAGCGCCGAGCATGGCGTGGGGGAACTCAAAGTGGGCAAGCTGCCCCTCTACAAAGACCCCACTGCCGTGGCCATGATGCGGGCCATCAAGCAGGCACTGGACCCGCACAACATCCTCAACCCGGGTCGGGTGCTGGCTTGATTCGGACCACTTTAAACTCCTCCACCATGACCACATCCACCCGCCCCATCCGCAGCCAGTACGAAGATTTCATGCGCCACGTCTACACCACGGGCGTGCAAAAAGCTGACCGTACCGGCACCGGCACGCGCAGCGTGTTTGGCCATCAGATGCGTTTTGACCTGAGCGAAGGCTTTCCGCTGGTGACCACCAAGAAGGTGTTCCTGCGGGCCATCATCGTGGAGCTGCTGTGGTTCTTGCGTGGCGACAGCAACGTCAAGTGGCTGCAGGAGCGCGGCTGCACCATCTGGGACGAATGGGCGCGCGAGGATGGCTCGCTCGGCCCCGTGTACGGCGTGCAGTGGCGCAGCTGGCCCACGCCAGGCGGTGGCCACATCGACCAGATTCAGCAGGTCATGGACACACTGAAAAGCAACCCCGACTCGCGCCGCATCATCGTGAGCGCCTGGAACGTGGCCGAGCTGGACCAGATGGCCCTCATGCCTTGCCATGCCTTCTTCCAGTTTTATGTGGCGCCGCCCCAAAAACCCGGTGACAAACCCCGCCTGAGCTGCCAGCTGTACCAGCGCAGTGCCGACATCTTTTTGGGCGTGCCCTTCAACATCGCCAGCTACGCCTTGCTCACGCACATGATCGCGCAGCAGTGCGACATGGACGTGGGCGACTTCATCTGGACGGGCGGCGATTGCCACATCTACAGCAACCACCACGAACAGGTTGAACTGCAATTGAGCCGCTCGCCGATGGCCTACCCCACGCTGCGCATCTTGCGCAAGCCCGACTCGATCTTGGATTACGCGTTCGAGGACTTTGAGGTGGTGGGCTACCAATGCCACCCGGCCATCAAGGCGCCGGTGGCCGTTTGATGCAGCTGCACCTGATATATGCCCGCGCCCGCAACGGCACGATCGGCAAAAACAACCAGATGCCCTGGCACCTGCCCGAAGACCTGGCGCACTTCAAGCGCATCACACTGGGCCAGCCGGTCATCATGGGGCGCAAGACCTGGGACTCGCTGCCAGTGCGTTTTCGTCCCCTGCCCGGTCGGCTCAACATCGTGATCACCCGCCAAAACGACTGGCACAGCGATGGCGCCCTGCGCGCCGGCTCGATCGAAGAGGCCATGCGCCTGTGTGGCGAGGTGCCTGACGCCTGGATCATGGGCGGCGCAGAAATTTACCGACAAGCCGAACCACTGGCCAGCACAGCGGTGGTGACCGAAATCGAACAGGACTTCGAGGGCGACGCCTTCGCACCCGAGTTGGGTGCGCACTGGCGCGAGGTGCAACGTGAGGCGCACACCGCCACCAACGGACTGGCCTATGCCTTCGTCACCTACCAACGCACGCCGCAACCATGAAAATCGCCACCTGGAACGTCAACTCCCTGTCCGTGCGCCTGCCCCAGGTGCTCGACTGGCTGGCCGCCAACCCAACCGATGTGCTGGCCCTGCAGGAACTCAAGCTCACCGATGACAAGTTTCCGGCAGCGGCCTTTGCCGAGGCGGGTTACCAGGCGCAGTGGTTTGGTCAAAAGACCTACAACGGCGTGGCCTTGATTGCCAAGGCTGCCGGCGCCGATGTGGTGAAAAACATCCCAGGCTTTGAAGACAACATGTCGCGCGTCATTGCCGCCACCTTTCCCGATGGCAAGGGCGGCACAGTGCGGGTGATCGGTGCGTACTTCCCGAACGGCCAGGCACCGGACAGCGACAAGTTTGTCTACAAGATGCGCTGGCTGGATGCGCTGCGTGACTGGGTCAAGGACGAAATGACCCGGCACCCGCAGCTGGTGCTGCTGGGCGACTACAACATCACCTTTGACGCGCTGGACATGTGGGACCCGGTGGGGCTGGCTGGCACCATCCACTGCACCGATGCCGAGCGCGAAAAGCTCCAGGGCTTGATCGGCCTGGGCCTGACGGACAGTTTCCGTCTGTTCGAGCAGCCCGAAAAAAGCTACAGCTGGTGGGACTACCGCGAGTTCGCCTTCCGCCGCAACCGGGGCTTGCGCATCGATCACATCCTGATTTCCGAGGCCCTCAAGCCTCGCGCGACGGCCTGCGTCATCGACCGCACGCCACGCAAAAACGAGCGCCCCAGCGACCACGCGCCAGTGGTTCTGAAGCTTGGCGATTGAGTGTCTTTGGAGCGTAAGTCGGAGTGTTGGTCGGAGCGCTGGTCGGAGCGTAGGTCGGGGCGTAGGTCGGAGCTTCAGCTCCGACACTGACTCTCCCGCGCCTCACGCCCGTCGGGGCTGAAGCCGCCGACCTACAAGACCACTGTCGGGGCTGAAGCCGCCGACCTACAAGAGCACTGTCGGGGCTGAAGCCACCGACCTACAAGACCAATGTCGGGGTTGAAGCCGCCGGCTGAAGAGACTACAGCACAGATCAAGTTGCCTGTGGCATCAAGAACTCGCGGCTGATGCGCCCGCCCAGCACATTCACCCGCTCCAGAAACTGCGACAGGTAAGCGTGCAGGCCGGTGGCCAGGATCTCGTCGATGCGGCCAAAGGCCAGTTCGGAACGCAAACGGCCGGCATGACGCAAGGTGTCGCTGTCGGCGTCGTGCGAGACCAGCTTGAGGTTGGCCACCACCTCGTTCAAGCTGGCGTGCAATGAACGCGGCATGTCCTGACGCAAGATCAGCAATTCGGCCACACGTTCGGGGCGGATCACGTCACGGTAAACCTTGCGGTAGACCTCGAAGCCGCTGACGCTGCGCAAGATCGCGCTCCAGTGGTAGAAGTCGTACTCCTGCGCAGTCTCGGTCTCGGGTGCGCCGTATTGCGGTGCCCCGAAAAAGTCGTTTTGCATGGCGTGGAACTTCACATCCACCAGGCGCGCCGTGTTGTCGGCCCGCTCCAAAAAAGTACCCATGCGCATGAAGTACAGCGACTCGTCCATCAACATGGTGCCCACCGTCACGCCGCGCGACAGGTGCGAGCGGAACTTGACCCATTCGAAAAAATGCCCGGGATCGCGCTCGAACTCGCCGCTCTTGAGCATGCGGTTGACCTCCAGCCAAGTCTGGTTTTGCGTCTCCCACACCTCGGTGGTGAGCGCTCCCCGCACTGCGCGGGCGTTTTCCCGCGCCGCCCGCAGGCACGACAGGATGGACGAGGGGTTGTTCTCATTTTTGACCATGAAGGCCATCACATCGCGCGGCGTGATGGTTTTGTACTGCGCCAGGTACGAGGGCAGCAACTCGCTGATGGACAAGATGCCCTCCCAGCCCGCCTCCACGGCAGCAGCCGACTGTGGCAACAACGAGGTCTCATAACTCACATTCAGCATGCGGGCGGTGTTTTCGGCCCGCTCCATGTAGCGGGACATCCAAAAGAGGTGGTCGGCGGTTCTTGAAAGCATGTGTGTTCTCCCCTGTTCAGTCCTGCAAGATCCAGGTGTCTTTGGTGCCGCCGCCTTGGCTGCTGTTGACCACCAAAGAGCCTTCCTTGAGGGCCACCCGCGTCAGTCCGCCGGGCACCATCTGCACCGTGCGGCCACTGAGCACAAAGGGTCGCAGGTCGATGTGGCGCGGCGCAATGCCGCTGTCCACATAAGTCGGGCAAGTGGACAAGCTGAGCGTGGGCTGGGCGATGTAACCCTCGGGGTTGGCCAGCAGCGCGCCGCGAAAGCGCTCGATCTCCTCCTTGGTGGCGGCGGGCCCCACGAGCATGCCGTAACCGCCTGCCCCATGCACTTCCTTGACCACCAGGTCTTTCAGATGGGCCAGGGTGTACTGCAGCTCATCGGGTTTGCGGCACTGGTAAGTGGGCACATTTTTGAGGATGGGCTCCTCGCCCAGGTAGAACTTGACCATGTCCGGCACATAGGGGTAGATCGACTTGTCGTCGGCCACGCCCGTGCCCACCGCATTGCAGATCGCCACATGGCCGGCCTTGTAGGCCTGCATCAGGCCCGCGCAGCCCAGCGTCGAGGTGGGGCGGAACACCTGGGGGTCCAGAAAGTCGTCGTCCACCCGGCGGTAGATCACGTCCACACGCTTGGGGCCGCGTGTGGTGCGCATGTAGACGAACCTGTCCTTGACAAACAGGTCCTGACCTTCGACCAGCTCGACGCCCATTTGCTGCGCCAGAAACGCGTGTTCGAAATAAGCCGAGTTGTACATCCCCGGCGTCATGACGACCACCGTGGGATCATCCACACCTTGCGGTGCGACCGAGCGCAGCATGTCGAGCAGCAGGTCAGGATAATGCGCGACTGGTGCGATCTTGTGACGTGCAAATAAATCCGGGAAAAGCCGCATCATCATCTTGCGATC
>JAXITB010000260.1:0-4623 GCA_034680305.1 Polaromonas sp.
CGCGCTCGAACCCTTCTTGGACCCAAAGGTTGCGCTGGCCGGTGGCATGTATGTAAAGGGCGACGCTCACGGCGATTGCGAGCAATTCGTGCAAGGCCTGTTGGCCTGGAACATCCAGCGCGGCTTGCAGTTCGAAGCTGGCGTGCGCATCGATGCGCTGGAGCTCGACCGCAGCGCCCAACACCTGCGCGCGGTGCGATCGGGCAGCAGACGCTGGCAGGCCCAGGCTTTTGTCTTTGCCACCGGCGTGCAGAGCACCGCACTGCTCAGGCCGGCGCTGAAGCTGCCGGTGGTGCCAGTCAAGGGCCACAGCGTGACCCTGGATGTGGCGGCCGACCAGGGCGCCTGCGGCGCGGTCATTGACGATGCCAGCAAGCTGGCCATCGCCCGGCTGGGTGGGCGCATCCGACTGGCTGGCGGCGCCGAGCTGGTCGGTCACGATCTGAAGGTGGACGAGCAGCGCTGCGAACAACTCATCGGCCAGTATGAAGCCCTGTACGGACCCGTGTCCCGGTCGCAGGCGAGCTTTTGGAGCGGCCTGCGGCCCATGACCCCCGACAGCACGCCCATCATCGGGGCCACCCCGGTACGTGGCCTGTATCTGAACGTGGGGCACGGCACCTACGGCTGGACCCTGGCCTGTGGCAGCGCGCAGTTACTGGCCGACAGCCTGGCCGGACGCCCCGCCGCGCTGGATCTGGCCGATTACGCGCTCGATCGCAGCGCACGTCAAGCAGCGCGGGCCGCGCAGACCCGCCCGTCCCTCACCTAGGAAACCCCCATGCCCATCGTTCGCATCGAGATGCTGGCCGGCCGCGGCCCCGAAATCAAGCAGCAGCTGGCCCTGGAGATGACGCAGACCATGGCCCGGGTTTGTCAATGCGACCCGGCGCACGTCTATGTGATGTTCAGCGATGTTCAACACCAGGACTGGGCGGTGGCGGGGCAATTGTTTGCCGCGCCGGCTGCCAGCTCCGACCAAAACAAGAAGTCGTCGTCATGAACAGCAAAAAAATCCTGCTGGTAGGCGCCAAAGGCGTGGTGGGCCGCTGGGTGCATCAGGCCTTGAAGGCCGATCACACGGTGATCAGCGCCGGGCTGGAGGCGCCCCATGAAGCCGACGAGCTGCAGCTCGACCTGACCGATACCGAAGCCGTGCAGCAGGCCCTGCGCCGGCTCGGCCCCCTCGACGCCGTGGTGTCAACCGCCGGTCGGGCCCATTTCCGGGCCCTGTCGAATGTGACAGCGGCCCCCCTGGAGACCTCGGTGTACGGCCTGGGCCTGCACGACAAACTGATGGGGCAGGTTAACCTGGCCCTGGCCGCGCGCGAGGTGCTCAAGCCCGGCGGCTCCATCACCCTGACCTCAGGCACGACCAGCACCGAACCCATACTCGGCGGCGCTGCCTTGAGCATGGTCAACGGCGCGCTGGAGAGCTGGGTGCGCGCCGCAGCCACCGAGTTGCCCCAAGGCTGGCGCATCAATGTCGTCAGTCCCAGCCTGGTGGAGGGCACGCCCGCAGCGGCGTGTGCCGCCTTTCCGGGCTTTGAGTGCGTCAGCGGGACTCGCGTGGCCTTGGCCTACCTGCGCTGCCTGTTCAGCGGCATCAACGGTCAAGTCATTCGCATCTGAAATTGGGGAGCCAAAGAGCCATGAATCATTCAACCCTGGGCAAAGACACTGTGCAAGTCAGCGCCCGATCCAAGGTGCTGGGGCGGGCCCAATACGCCGGCGACCTGAAGTGGCCGGGCATGCTGCATGGCAAGGTCTTGCGCAGCCCCTACCCGCACGCGCGCATCGTCCGCATCGACACCACCGCTGCCCAGGCGCTGCCGGGTGTGCGCGCGGTGCTCACCGGCCACAACAGCTCGGCCGTGCCCTGGGGCGTGCACCACAAGGAGCGCCGCACGCTGGCCCTTGATGAAGTACGCTTCGCCGGTGAGGAAGTGGCCGCCGTGGCGGCCATCAGCGAGGACATTGCACGCGACGCGCTCGATCTGATCGAGGTGGACTACGAAGAACTGCCCGCCATCCTCAGCCCGGCGCACGCGGTTCAGGCGGGTGCGCTCGGCGTACATCCCGGTCGCGACAACCTGGCGCATCTGATTGAATTTGAACGCGGCGACCCAGATGCCGCCTTTGCCAGCGCCCACCTGGTCCACGAGGAAACCTACCAGACCCATGCCCAGTACCCCGGCTACTTGGAGCCCATGGCCAGCGTCGCGCTGGTCGATGCCGACGGCCGGCTGCAGGTCTGGACCTCCACGCAATCGGCCTTCCTGGCGCGGGCCAGATTGGCCGCAGTGCTGCAGATGCCCGCCTCGCGCATTCGCGTGGTGCAAACCACCACCGGCGGTGGCTTTGGCGGCAAGATGGTTGAAGACGCCAACAACCTGATTGCCGCCATGCTGGCTTTGGCCACCGGCCAGCCGGTGCGTCTGGTGAACAACCGACTGGAAGACTTTCTGGCCGCCACCACCAGCTTGCCCGAGCAGATCCGGCTGCGGGTGGGCATGGACCGCCACGGCATGATCGTGGCCAAGGAAGTCGACATCCTGGCCGACTGCGGCGCCTACTGCGGACTATCGGCCGAGGTCATGCATGTCAGCGCCATGCGCAGCGACAACATGCACCGCAACCCCAATGTGCGATCGCGGGCCCGCCTGGCCTACACCCACACGCCACCGCATGGCGCCTTCCGGGGCTTTGGCGGCACACAGATGCAGTTTGCGCTGAATTGCCACATCGACACCATGGCGCGCCAGCTCGGCCTGGACACCGTTCATGTGCACCGCATCAACGCGATTGCGGCCGGCGAGACCTCGGTGCACGGGTGGCAGATCGGTAGCACCGGTCTGCAGGAATGCCTGGACCAATGCACCACCGCGCTCGATTGGTCGGCCAAGCGCCAGCGTCCCCCGGGCCAGGGGGTCCGGCGCCGGGGCGTGGGCGTGGCCGCGGCCATGCATGTCAGCGGCAACCGCACCATCGGCAACTGGGACGGCTCGACCGTGGTGATCAAGATGCCCGAAGACGGCCGGGTGATCGTGCACAGCGCCGAGGCCGACATGGGACAAGGGGCCATGACCATGTTGGCGCAGATCGTGGCGCACGAACTTAACCTGCCTTTGTCCCATGTGCACGTGGTCGCACCCGACACCGACAGCGCCCCCTTTGCCATTGGATCGCTGGCCTCGCGGGTGACCATCGTGGCCGGCAACGCCGCCATCGTGGCGGCGCGCGCGGTGCGCGACAAACTGTTCGATCTGGCCGCCAGCAAGCTGGGGGTCGGCCCAGAGCAGCTGGAGATCGGCGATCTGAGCGTGCGACCTAAAGGCGATGCCTCGCGCAGCATCGCTTTGGCCGCGCTGGCCCGTGAACACATCTGGCGACATGGCGGTCATGAGATCATGGTCACCGGCAGCTGGGACGCCAAAACCCAGATGCATGCCGACGACCTGACCGGCAATGTGGCGCCGGGCTACTCCTACGCCGCCCAGGCGGTCGAGGTGGAAGTCGATTGCGAGACCGGCCAAGTTCGCGTCCTGGACAGCTTTGTGGCCGACGACTGCGGCAAGGCCCTCAACCCGCTGGCCGTGCATGGTCAGAGCAACGGCGCGGTGGCCCAGTCGATCGGCTGGACGCTTTATGAGCAGTTGCAGCTCGAGGACGGGCGCATTGCCAACGGCAACTTTGCCGACTACACCATGCCCACGCCGGAGGCGCTGCCTGAGCTGCGCAGCGGCATTGTCGAGTCGAACGACCCGAACGGCCCGTATGGCGCCAAGGGCGCCAGCGAAACGGCCATCCTCACTGGCGCGCCGGCCATCGCCAATGCGGTCTTCGATGCGGTCGGCATTCGCATCACCAGCCTGCCAATCACGCCCGAAAAGGTGCTGGCAGCCCTCCAGGAAAAACGCTCGCAGGAGTCCTCCCATGCGTGATTTCGACTTCCTGCAACCGAGCACCGTCCGCGAAGCCAGCCGCATGCTGGCCGACCTGGGCGACGAATGCCGGGTCATGGCCGGCGGCACCGCGCTGATGCTGGTCATGCGCCAGCGCATGCTCAACCCCTCACACATCATCTCGGTACAAGACATCCCCGAGCTCCAGGGCATCGGCTGGGACGCCACCTCGGGCCTGCGTATTGGCGCCCTGTCGCGCCACACCGACATCGCGCAGTCCGAGCTGGTGCGGCAACACCACCCCATGCTGGCCCAGATGGCCGCACAGGTGGCCAACCCCCAGGTGCGCAACCAGGGCACGATCGGTGGCAATCTGTGCTACGGCGACCCTTCGACCGACCCGCCCGGCGCCCTGATGGCGCTCGGGGCCCGAGTGCTTCTGGCCAGCGCGCGTGGGGAGCGTGTGCTGAGCATGGAAGACTTTTTGCTGGACTACTTCAGCACCGCCATCGCGCCCGACGAATTGGTGGTGGCGGTGCGGGTGCCGCCTGCCGCCGATCACACCCAGGCACGCTATACCCGCTTCAAGCGAACAGCGGCCGAGCATCGTCCGCTGGCCAGCGTCTCGGCCGTCGCGCAGATCCGCCAGGGCCTGTGCACGCAGGTGCGACTGGTGGTGGGCGCCTCGGTGGCCGTACCGCGCCGAATACTTCAGGCC
>JAXITB010000261.1:0-4623 GCA_034680305.1 Polaromonas sp.
CCCAGGGTGGACTTGCCGGCCCCGCGCAGTCCGATCAGGGCGATGCAGGGGCGGGCCACCTGGGCGCTGCCACCGGTCCCCATCAATTCACCGATGGCCAGCCGGGCCCGCCGCAAATCGGCCTCGCCACGACCAGCCAACATTTCCCGAATCATGAGCCACTCTGGTGAGGAAGTGCTCACATCTCCGATAAGCTCGGCCAGAGGGCACTGCAGGGCGCTGGCCACCTGCAAGAGCACCAGGATGGACGCATTGCCTTCGCCATATTCCAGATTGGCCAGATGCCGCTCAGACACCTCGGCCGCTTGCGACAAAGCCTTGCGCGTCATGCCGCGGCGCGAGCGCAGGCCGCGGACCCGCTCGCCCAAGGCCACCAAAAAAGGGTTCTTGTCGCCCGCCGCCTGCGTGGCCTCGGCCGGGAACGACGTGGACTGGTCGGGGACTAGGGTTATCCCTGAATCTTGCAATATAGTGCTTGACATGCCTTAATCTCGGCTTTATCGTTCATGCACGCACAATAATTCATATCGCCGATCTTGGCAAGCACTGCCCGCCAAATCGCCCACCCAAGGAGGCCAGCATGACCCCAGAAGCATTCCGCCAACAGATCGCCGAACTGACCGCCCTGCTGGCTGGTCGCCCGCTCGATGCCGCGCTTGATGGCTGGCTCAACGCCGAACACGGGGCGCACAGCCCCACTTACGCTGCGCTGCGCGCCAGTTGCGAGGCGGGTGTGGCGCAGGGCTGGCTGGCCAACCGCGAGGGCGGCGGCATCCGCTATGGCCGCATCTTCAAGCCAGCCGATGACCTGCACGGCTTTTCGGTCGATGTGGTGGACATGAGCGACATCGCCGGACCGCACCATGTGCACCCCCTGGGTGAGATCGATCTGATCATGCCCGTGGACGAGGCGGCCTGCTTTGACGGCCGGCCGGCCGGCTGGCTGGTCTGCCCGCCCGGCAGCGCCCATCGCCCCACAGTCAGCCAGGGCCGCGCCCTGGTGCTTTACCTGCTGCCGCAAGGCCGCATCGATTTCACAGCGGCGCCCCAGTAAAGCCCCCTGAAGACAACGCTTGACCCCAACCCAGGCCGCCGCACCCCGGCGCCGCCCCCTCGAAGGACTCCCCATGACTGAACTGCTTGCCAACCATGTGTGCGGCCGCTGGCAAACCGGCAGCGGCGCTGGCACCGTGCTGACCGATCCGGTGCTGGGCACCGAACTTGTCCGGGTCGATGCCACCGGCCTGGACTTGGCAGCCGCCTTCGCCTTTGCGCGCCACAGTGGCGCGGCCGCCCTGCGGGCGCTGAGCTACGCACAGCGCGGCGCCATGCTGGCCGGCGCGCTCAAGGTCATGCAGGCCCAGCGCGAGGCTTACTACGAGATCGCCACCGCCAACAGCGGCACGGTCAAAAACGACTCGGCGGTCGACATCGACGGCGGCCTGTTCACCCTGGGCAAATACGCCAAGATGGGCGAGGGCCTGGGCGAGCGGCATCACCTGCTCGACGGCGAGGCCGTGCGCCTGGGCAAAGACCCGCTGTTTCAGTCGCGCCATGTGCTGCTGCCCACCCGAGGCGTGGCCCTGTTCATCAATGCCTTCAATTTTCCGGCCTGGGGCCTGTGGGAAAAAGCCGCACCGGCGCTGCTGTCGGGTGTGCCGGTCATCGTCAAGCCGGCCACCGCCACCGCCTGGCTGACGCAGCGCATGGTCAAAGACGTGGTCGACGCCGGTGTCCTGCCGCCCGGGGCGCTGTCGGTCATTTGCGGCTCCTCGCAGGGGCTGCTCGATCAGCTCGAGCCCTTCGATGTGCTGTCCTTCACCGGCTCGGCCGACACCGCCGAGCTGATCCGCACGCACCCGGCCGTCACCCGGCGCTCGGTGCGGGTCAACATCGAGGCCGACAGCCTCAACTCAGCCTGGCTGCTGCCCGGCGCGAGCGCCGAATCGGTGGACCTGCTGGTCAAGGAAGTGGCGCGCGAGATGACGGTCAAGTCGGGCCAAAAGTGCACCGCGATTCGTCGCGTGCTGGTCCCCCAAGACCAGGCCGACGCGGTGGCGCAGGCCATCTCCGCACGCCTGGCCAAGACCACGGTGGGCAACCCCCGCAACGAAAGCGTACGCATGGGCGCCCTGGTCAGCCGCGCCCAACTCAGTGCGGTGCGCGAAGGCCTGGCCCTGCTGCGCCAGCAAGCGGGCGTGCTGCACGACGGCGCTGCGCACACCTTGGTCGACGCCAACCCCGCCGTGGCCTGCTGCGTCGGACCGACGCTGCTGGGCCTCAAAGACGCGGCCGCCAGTGAGGCCGCCGATCTGGTGCACACACACGAGGTCTTCGGGCCGGTGGCCACCCTGGTGCCCTACCGCGATGCAGCCCATGCGCTCGAGCTGATTCGCCGCGGCCAGGGCTCGCTGGTGGCATCACTCTACGGCCAGGACGAAGCTGCGCTGGCCAGCGCAGCGCTGGCGCTGGCCGACAGCCACGGCCGCGTGCACATCATCAGCCCCGACGTGGCCGCCATCCAAACCGGCCATGGCAATGTGATGCCGCAGTCGCTGCACGGCGGGCCGGGCCGCGCCGGCGGCGGCGAAGAGCTGGGCGGCCTGCGTGCGCTCAACTTCTACCACCGGCGCGCGGCCGTTCAAGCCAGCACCACGGTGCTCGATCGCCTGACCCCACCGACAGCTGCCTGAACCACGCCAGTCATCGCGGGCCTGAGGCAGCACCATCAGCGGCCCGGCACTCGACCCCCAAAAACCGAGGAGACCCACCATGAGCCAGCCAACCGAAGTGACGGTGAGCGTGCCGCCACCCGGCGCCGCATTCAACTTTGCCGCCCACCTGATCGCGCTCAACGCCGGCAGGCCCGGCAAGACGGCCTACATTGATGATGCCGGCACCTTGAGCTATGGCGAGTTGGCCGACCGGGTTCAACGCATGGCCGCCGGTCTCTTGGGCCTGGGCCTGCGGCGCGAAGAACGGGTGCTGCTGCTCATGCACGACAGCAGCGACTGGGTGGTGGCATTTTTAGGGGCCCTGTATGCCGGCGTGGTGCCGGTGGCCGTCAATACCCTGCTGACCGCCGACGACTATGCCTACATGCTGCAGCACAGCCGGGCGCAGGCCGCAATCGTCTCGGGCGCGCTGCTGCCCACCCTGCAACAAGCCATGGCCAAAGGCGAGCACGAAGTCGGCCCGCTGATCGTCTCGCGCCCGAGCCAAGCGCCCAATGCGCCGGCGCAAGACATGCAAGCCCTCCTCCAGGCCCACCCGCCGCTGGCCCAGTGCGCCGCCACCAGCGCCGACGAGCCGGGCTTTTGGCTGTACTCCTCAGGCTCGACCGGCCGGCCCAAGGGTACGGTGCACACCCACGGCAACCCTTACTGGACGGCCGAGCTGTACGGCAAGGCCGTTCTTGGCCTCCATGAAAACGACGTCTGCTTTTCAGCGGCCAAGCTGTTTTTTGCCTACGGCCTGGGCAATGCGCTGACCTTCCCCTTGAGCGTGGGCGCGACCGTGGTGCTGATGGCCGAGCGCCCCACACCTGAGGCGGTGTTCAAGCGCTGGACCGAGCAGCAGCCGACCGTCTTCTTTGGCGCGCCGACCGGCTTTGCCGGCATGCTGGCCTCGCCGGCCCTGCCCGCCAAAGACCAGGTCGCGCTGCGACTGTGCTCCTCGGCCGGCGAGGCGCTGCCGGCGGACATCGGCGAGCGATTTACCCGCCACTACGGGGTCGAGATCATCGACGGCATCGGCTCGACCGAAATGCTGCACATCTACCTGTCCAACCGCCCCGGCCAAGTGCGATACGGCACCACCGGCTGGCCGGTGCCGGGCTACGACATCGACCTGCGCGGTGACGACGGCCTGAACGTGGCCGACGGCGAGCCCGGCGACCTCTACATCAAAGGCCCCAGTGCCGCCCTGCTGTACTGGGGCAACCGCGACAAGACCCGGGAGACCTTCCAGGGCGCCTGGACCAAGAGCGGTGACAAATACGTGCGCAACGCCGACGGCAGCTACACCTACTCGGGCCGCAGTGACGACATGCTCAAAGTCAGCGGCATCTATGTCTCGCCCTTCGAGGTCGAGGCAACGCTGGTGCAGCACCCGTCGGTACTTGAGGCGGCGGTGATCGGCATGGTCGACGAAGAGGGCCTGACCAAGACCCAAGCCTATGTCGTGCTCAAGAGTGGCGCCGCCGTCGATGCGGCCAGCCTCCAAACCTTCGTCAAAGAGCGGCTGGCGCCCTACAAATACCCCCGGCGCATTCAGTTTGTGGGCGAACTGCCCAAGACCGCCACCGGCAAGATCCAGCGCTTCAAGCTGAGCGAACTGCAGGCGGCCTGAGCATGGCCACCGCCTTCGTGGACATCGCCTGGGGCGAGCGGCGCGTCACCATCGAACACCAATGGCTCAGCGGGCCGCCGGACAGCGCACTCATGGTGTTTCTGCACGAGGGCCTGGGCTCGGTGTCGATGTGGCGTGACTTTCCGGCGCAACTGTGCACCGCACTGGGCTGCCGCGGCTTGGTGTACTCACGACCAGGCTATGGCCAATCGAGCCCGCGCCCGCCACAGGAACGCTGGGCGCCCGACTTCATGCACCGACAGGCCCACGAGC
>JAXITB010000262.1:0-4618 GCA_034680305.1 Polaromonas sp.
AGAAAAGTCTGGTTTGTTAGTCATTGATTTCTCTTTTTGATGGCGCGTCTAATTCAAGACGGTAATACTTGGCGGGCATCTTTGCTTTTTTGTTTAACTGGCTTCGCAGCCAGTCAACACCGCCAAGTTCTTTGAAGATCATCATGTGACGATCTGTCAGCCTAATTTGACGGCCTTTAAGTGGTTCGAGTGGTTTTGGGCGTGGCACGATTTTGAAGTAAGTTTTTGGTTGTTACGCGGCGATTCCAGCATGTCTGGCAATGCCATTTGGATCCCATGTCTATGCCGCCTTCGGGCGGCTTTTCTGTTGCCGGCCTGTCCCCAGGCTCAGGCCTGATTTCCCCACAAGATACACGGCTTATCCACAGCTTTTTCCACTGGTGCCTTGCGGTGGCAGCGCTACCATGCAGGATTGCTCAGGAGTTCCATGTCAGCCCTTCCCACCGACTTTGACGATGTCTACAGCGCCGATCCGCAGATTGCGCAACTGCGTATCCCGCCACACTCGATCGAGGCTGAATCGAGTGTGCTCGGTGGCTTGCTCCTGGACAATGGCGCTTGGGACCGGGTCGGTGATCTGCTGGTCAACACGGACTTCTATCGCCACGAGCACCAGCTGATCTACGGGGCCATCGGCGCCCTCATCAATGGCAGCAAGCCCGCCGACGTGGTCACGGTCTTCGAGCACCTGCAAAACCAGGGTAAAGCCGATGCCGTCGGTGGCTTGGTCTATCTCAATTCGCTGGCCCAGTATGTGCCCAGCGCGGCCAACGTGCGGCGATACGCCGAGATCGTGCGAGAGCGCGCCATCTTGCGCAAGCTGGTGGCAGCCAGCGACGAAATCGCCACCAAGGCCTTCAACACCCAGGGTCAGCCGGTATCGGCCATTCTGGACGAGGCCGAGCAGAAGATTTTTCACATCGGGGAGCAGGGCTCGCGCATGCAGCAGGGCTTCCAGGGCATGGAAGACCTGGTGGTGGCTCTGCTCGATCGCGTCGAGGAGATGTCGCGCAACCCGAACGACATCACCGGTGTGCCCACTGGCTTTGTGGACCTGGACCGGCAGACCTCGGGTTTGCAGGCGGGCGATCTGATCATTTTGGCGGCCCGCCCGAGCATGGGCAAGACGGCCCTGGCCATCAACATCGCTGAACACGTGGCCTTGCACGAGCAGTTGCCGGTGGCGGTGTTTTCCATGGAGATGGGCGCATCGCAGCTGGCTGTGCGTATCGTTGGATCGATTGGGCGCATTGACCAGGGGCGGCTGCGCACCGGCCGCCTGACCGAAGAGGAGTGGCCCAGGCTGACCGAGGCCATTGAGCGCCTGCGCAGCGTGCCCCTGCACATTGATGAAACCCCAGGCCTGACTGTCAGCGAACTGCGTGCCAACGCAAGGCGGCTGGCACGCCAGTGTGGCAAGCTCGGTCTGATCGTGGTCGACTACCTCCAGTTGATGAGCGTCTCCACTGGCATGAGCGATGAGAACCGGGCTACCGCCATTGGTGAGATTTCCCGCGGCCTGAAGATGTTGGCCAAGGAGTTGCAGTGTCCGGTGATCGCGCTGTCGCAGCTGTCGCGGGGCGTCGAGTCGCGTACCGACAAGCGGCCGATGATGAGCGATCTGCGCGAGTCCGGCGCGATCGAGCAGGATGCCGATGTGATCATGTTCATCTACCGCGACGAGTACTACACCAAGGAAGCTTGCAAGGAGCCGGGTGTGGCCGAGGTCATCATCAGCAAGCAGCGCAATGGGCCCACCGGGACCACCAAGCTGGCCTTTGTGGCCAAGCACACCAAATTTGAGAATCTGGCCAGCGGCGATTACTGAGCAGCAATCCGGGATTTGAGCGTTCGACTTCCGTTGATGCCTCGGTGCGCTGCGCAAGCCCAGATTCGGACAGCTTCAAAACCGGATGTGGGCTGAGCGCAGCCCTGTTCGCCCTGCGCTATGCTGCGCGCTATGAAGCTCTACAACTATTTCCGATCTTCGGCCTCCTACCGGGTGCGCATTGCACTGGCGCTCAAAAACCTGCCTTACGACTATGTGCCGGTCCACCTGCTCAAGGGGGAGCACCGCAAGGCCGAGTTTGGCGCGCTGTCTGCCGACACGTTTGTTCCCCTGCTGGAAGATCAGGGGCAATACCTGTCGCAGTCCATGGCCATCATGGAGTACCTCGATGAGGTGCATCCCCAGCCACCTCTGCTGCCGGCCGACCCGCTCGGCCGCGCCCAGGTCAGGGCCCTGGCCCAGTCGGTGGCCTGTGACATTCACCCTTTGAACAACTTGAGGGTACTCAAGTACCTGGTGCGCCAGTTGCAGGTGAGCGAGGAGGCCAAGAACGACTGGTATCGTCACTGGTGCCGGGAGGGCCTGCAGGCCCTGGAGCGACAACTGCAGCGCAGCGGCGTTGGGGCTTATTGCCACGGCGATGCGCCTACCCTGGCCGACTGCTGCTTGGTGCCTCAGGTGGCCAACGCGCTGCGCTTTGAAGTGAGCCTGGCCGATATGCCCCGGGTACGCGCGGTTTTTGACGCTTGCATGGCGCACCCGGCTTTTCAGGCCGCTGATCCGGCGCGTTGCCCGGACGCCGAGTAAGCCACAGCCCATGGGCCTGCCCCCCGATTGGTTGATTGCTCAGTGGCCCGCACCGGCGTGGGTCAGGGCCGTGTGTACCACCCGCTCGGGCGGGGTGTCGGCGGGGCTGTTCGAGAGCATGAACCTGGGCGAGCATGTGGGTGACGATCCGGCTTGCGTGGCGGCCAATCGCCAAGCGCTGGCCACTGCGCTGGGTGTGCGGCCCGTGTTCATGAAGCAGGTCCATGGTGTGGGGGTGCTCGAACTCAATGAGTCCCTTGGCGACGGCGTGCAAGCCGATGGTGCGCTGAGCACGCAAGCGGGGCTGGCTTGCACCGTGATGGTGGCCGATTGCCTGCCCATTTTGCTGGCTCACCGCGACCGGCCTCTGGTGGCCGCGGCGCATGCCGGCTGGCGCGGTCTGGCTGGTCCCGCCGGCCCGCGACCTGAGGGCATCGTGGAGTCGACCCTGACGGCCATGGCCCGGGCCGCGAACTGCTCGATCGCCGAGCTCGCGCCAGGCCTGCTGGCTTGGCTGGGCCCATGCATCGGACCCCGTGAATTTGAGGTCGGGTCGGAGGTCAGGGCCGCATTTTTGGCGGGTGATCCGGCCTCGGCGGCCTGTTTCTCACCCTTGTCAGCAGGCAAATACCTGGCCGATCTCCCGGCGCTGGCCCGCTTGCGATTGGGCAGGCTGGGGGTGAGGGCGATCTATGGCAATGACGGCAGCGATGCCTGGTGCACCGTCAGGCAATCAGGGTTTTTCTCGCACCGGCGCTGCAGTGGCCGACCCGGTGCCGTTTCCGGGCAGACTGGCGGACGCATGGCGGCCTGTATCTGGCTCGATTGACGCGTCCGTGCCTGAAGCAGGCGCGTTTTCTGCTTCAAGGGCAGCCTCGCGGGCTTTGCGTGCCCTTCGGCGAGAGGGCGTGCCCATGATGTAGATCAGGACGCTCAGTGGCAGCAACCCGTACAGAACAAAAGTGGTGATCGCACCAAGAACGGTGCCCTGTGGGCTGGCCGCTTCAACGGCGCTCATCATGAGCACCACATAAAGCCAGGCGATGACAGTCAGGTACATGTTTGGGGGACGGGAATTGCGACCCAGTCAGGTATGAGCAATGCTGAAGGACGACAATCTTGCCAGTTTTTGGACGGCTGAGCTGTTCGGGCCGGAAAGCCCATACCTAGAATCGTTGGCAAGGAGAAGTGCGGCATGAATGCAGACCCAGGTTGGATGGAAGCGGCCCAGCAATTTCAGAAAACCCTTCAGAGCAATTTTCAGCAGGCTTTGTCGGCTTTCCTGCCGGGCCATGCGCCGGCTGCGCCCAGTTTTCTGACGCAGGCCGTCCCCAGTGCCCACGCCATGGCGGGTGTGCACATTGACCCGGCGAAATTGCTGGAAATCCAGCAGGACTATGTGCGCGAAGCCAGTGCCCTTTGGAATGCCTCGCTCACGCTCGGTGCCAAGGCCTCACCTGTGAGCGACCGTCGCTTCGCGTCCGAAGCCTGGAATGCCAATCCGCTGTCGCATTTTGCGGCGGCCACCTATCTGCTCAATGCCAAGGCCCTGTCGGCCCTGGCCCATGCGGTCGATGGCGACGCCAAGACGCGTGCCCGCGTGCTCTTTGCGGTGGAGCAATGGCTGGCTGCGTCAGCGCCGAGCAATTTCCTGGCCCTCAATGCCGATGCGCAAAAGCGCGCCCTGGAAACCCAGGGTCAGAGCCTGAGCCAGGGCCTGCAAAACCTCATGGGTGACATCAGGCAGGGCCACCTGTCGATGACCGACGAGAGCGTCTTCGAGGTGGGCCGCAACGTGGCTACCACCGAGGGCGCGGTGGTGTTCGAGAACGAGCTGTTCCAGCTGATCGAATACAAGCCGCTCGGCGCCAAGGTGCATGAGCGGCCGATGCTGATGGTGCCGCCTTGCATCAACAAGTTCTACATCCTGGACCTGCAGCCCGACAACTCGCTGGTGCGCTATGCCGTAGCGCAGGGCCACCGCACCTTCGTGGTGAGCTGGCGCAACCCGGACGCCACGCT
>JAXITB010000263.1:0-4600 GCA_034680305.1 Polaromonas sp.
CCGCGAGCGCATCTCCCTGGGCATCAAGCAGTTGGACTCCGACCCATTCACCACCTTCGCCTCGGTCAACGACAAAGGCGCCACGGTGACTGGCAAGGTCAAGACGGTCGACGCCAAGGGCGCCGAGATCGATCTGGGCGAAGACATCATTGGCTATCTGCGCGCCAGCGAGATCAGCCGTGACCGCGTCGAAGACGCTCGTAACGTGCTCAAAGAAGGTGACGAAGTCACGGCTGTGGTGGTCAATGTGGATCGCAAGACCCGCAACATCCAGCTGTCGGTGCGCGCCAAGGACACGGCCGACCAGGCCGAAGCCATGGCCAGCCTGTCGCAAAACAGCGGCAACGCCGGCACCACCAGCCTGGGCGCCCTGCTGCGCGCCAAGCTCGACACCGGCAACAACGGCTGATGATCGGCTGCGTGGCGCGCCCAGCCGGGCGCGCCCGCTGACCGGCCCGTGCAAAGCGCCTTCGTGCCATGACCCGCTCAGACCTCGTCGAAGAACTCGCCAACCGTTTCGCCCAGCTCACCCACAAGGACGCTGAGTCGGCGGTCAAGGCCATCCTCGACGCCATGGGGCAGGCCATGGTGCGGGGCCACCGCATCGAAATCCGGGGCTTTGGCAGTTTCACCATCAACCGCAGGCCGCCACGCATGGGGCGCAATCCGCGCTCAGGTGAGAGCGTGGCCATTCCCGAAAAACGGGTGCCTCACTTCAAGCCGGGCAAAGCCCTGCGTGAAGCCGTCGACGAACGTACCCAGGCACTGCAAAGCCAAAAAAGCTGATCAGGCGCTCACAGTTGTCTAAGCGCCGCCCTCGGTGCGATTGGGCAACTGATCAAACACTGCGCTCGCACCAAGCCCATCGCCGCGAGGGCGCGGCTCCCACTCCCCAATCTCAAAGGCTGTCTTGTCGTCGTAGGAGCACCGCCCTCGGCGCGATGACCCTTCCTGTGGGAGCGCCGCCCTCGGCGCGATTGGGCAACTGATCAAACACGACGCTCGCACCCAGCTCATCGCCGCGATGACGAGACTGCACAGGCATCGGCCAGAGAGCGCCTGACTACAATTGCGGCTCCACCCGAGGGCCCTGCGCTTGAAATACCTCATGTGGCTGCTCAAGGCGGCTGTTTTTTTCACCCTGTTCGCATTTGCGCTGAACAATCAGAGCGCGGTGGCGGTGCATTTCTTTTTTGGTCAGCAGTGGCAAGCCCCGCTGGTGCTGGTTTTGCTGGCCGCCTTTGCGGCAGGTCTGGCGCTGGGGGTGATGTTCATGGTGCCGCGCTGGTGGCGCAGTCGCAAGGTGGCCAGCCAAGCCCCCTCCCCAGCCACCGGTACGGCTGCACCGGCCGGCGACAGTGCCAAGGCCCCGCATGGAATTTGATTTCACCGCCCTGCTGCTGGGCCTACCCATTGTCTTTGCCTTGGGCTGGCTGGCCTCCCGCCTGGACTTGCGGCAGATGCGGGTCGAAAACCGCCAGTCGCCCAAGGCCTATTTCCGTGGCCTGAACTTCTTGCTCAACGAGCAGCAGGATCAGGCCATCGACGCCTTCATCGAGGCGGTTCAGAACGACCCCGACACCTCGGAGTTGCATTTCGCGCTGGGCAATCTGTTCCGCCGCCGCGGGGAATACGACCGGGCCGTACGGGTCCACGAGCACCTGCTGGCCCGCGGCGACCTCAAGCAGACCGAGCGCGACCGCGCCCAGCACGCGCTGGCGCTGGACTTCCTCAAGGCCGGCTTGCTCGACCGGGCTGAAGCGGCCCTGCACAAGCTCGAAGGCACGGCCTACGAGCAAGAAGCCCGGCTGGCACTGCTGGCCATTTACGAGCGATCGCGCGACTGGCCTCAGGCCAGCGATGTGGCCAGGCGACTGGGCAGCAGCAGCCACGGCAGCTTTGAGCCGCGCCAGGCCCACTACCTGTGCGAGCAGGCCCAGGCCAGCGTGGCGGCCGGCGAGATCGAGCCTGCCCTGAGCCTGCTGGCGCAAGCACGGCAGATCGCCCCCCAGGCCGCTCGCCCCTTGATCGAACAAGCCAAGCTGCTGCAGCAGCAGGGACGAGCCGACCAGGCCCTGCAGACCCTGATGCAACTACCGACGGTGGCCCCCCAAGCCCTGCCGCTGGCCGCGGCCTTGCTGGCTAAACTGGCCCTACAAACCGGTCGCCAGCAGGAAGTCCGGCAAAGCCTGATGCAGGCGCAGGAAGCGCAGCCCAGCATCGACCTGGTGCAGGCCATTGCCGAGCTCGAACCGGATCAGTCGCGCCAGTGGTACGAGCGCCACCTGCAGCGCGAACCCTCACTGATCGCGGCAAGCAAATGGCTGGCCACTGACCCACAATTTACGGGGCAAGCGCAGCATCAGGTGGTGCAGCGTGCCATCGATCGCGCCAGCGGGCCCCTGATGCGCTACCGCTGCGCGGCCTGCGGCTTTGAAGCTAAACAGCATTTCTGGCACTGCCCGGGCTGCCAGGCCTGGGACAGCTACCCGGCCCGACGCATTGAAGAGCTTTAAGTCCATGAACCCTTCTGTTGAACAATTGACCCGCGCCCGCGTTCTGGTGGTCGGCGATGTCATGCTCGACCGTTACTGGTACGGGCCGGTTGACCGCATCTCGCCGGAGGCGCCGGTGCCGGTGGTGCGCGTCACCCGCCAGGAAGAGCGGCTCGGCGGCGCGGCCAATGTGGCCTACAACGTGGTCAGCCTAGGGGCGCAGGCCTCCTTGCTGAGCGTGGTCGGCGACGACGAGGCCAGCCACCGGCTCGAGGCCTTGGTGGCCGACACCGGCATCACGCCGCACTTTGGACGCGATGCGCAACTGCACACCACCGTCAAGCTGCGTGTGATCGGCCGGCAGCAACAACTGCTGCGGCTGGACTTTGAAAACACCCCTGAAAAGGAGGTGCTGGCCTCGCAAACCGCAGCCTTCGCACAACTGCACGGCCAACACGACGCGGTGCTGTTTTCAGACTACGGCAAGGGCGGGCTGGCGCACATCAGTGCCATGATCGATCAGGCCCGCAGTGCCGGCAAGGCGGTGCTGATCGACCCCAAGGGCTCAGACTATTCGCGCTACCGCCAGGCCACGGTGATCACGCCCAACCGGGCCGAACTGGAGCAGGTGATCGGCCGCTGGACCAGCGAGGCCGAACTGACCCGGCAGGCACAGGCCCTGCGCGAACAATTGCAACTGCAGGCCTTGCTGCTGACACGCAGCGAAGAGGGCATGACCCTGTTTGACGCGCAGGGCCAAATGCATGTGGCGGCCCAGGCGCGCGAGGTGTTCGACGTCACCGGTGCCGGCGACACCGTGATCGCCACGCTGGCCGCCTTGCTGGCCGCGGGCGCCAGCCTGCGCGATGCGGTGCCACTGGCCAATCGGGCGGGAGGTATCGTGGTCGGCAAATTCGGCACTGCCACGGTCAGTTATCAAGAACTGCTGGAAGCCCCAAAGGATCAGTCATGAGAGTTGTGGTGACCGGTGCGGCCGGTTTTAGTTCCGACGTGACTTGCTGGCGCAAGTCAGTCTCCTCTGAAACCGGCCAGGAGCAGCGCGCATGAGAGTTGTCGTTACTGGTGCGGCCGGTTTTATAGGCAGCAACATCGTGCGGGGGCTCAATGCGCGCGGCATTGACGACATCATTGCAGTTGACGACCTCACCGATGGCGACAAGTTCCGCAACCTGGGCGATCTGCAGATTGCTGACTATGTGGACGCCGACGACTTCTACGAACTGTTTGCCGAAGAGGCCTACGGCCCAGTCGAGGCGGTCTTTCATGAGGGCGCTTGCAGCGACACCATGGAGTCGGACGGCAAATACATGATGGACAACAACTACAGTCTGTCGTGCGAGCTGTTCCAGGCCTGCCAGGCCCAGGGGACCCGCCTGCTGTACGCCTCCTCGGCCGCCACCTACGGCGGCTCGCAAGTATTCCGCGAAAGCCCCGACTGCGAAAAGCCGCTCAACGTTTACGGCTACTCCAAGCTGCTGTTCGACCAACGCATGCGCCGCGAACTGGGGCCAGACTTTGCAGGCGCTCAAACCCAGGTCGCCGGGTTTCGCTACTTCAATGTCTACGGGCCACGCGAGCAACACAAGGGCCGCATGGCCAGCGTCGCGTTCCACCAGTACCACCAGTTCCTCCAGGAGGGGCGGGTCAAGCTCTTCGGCGCCTATGGCGGCTACGAGGCCGGCGGGCAGATGCGCGACTTCGTCTTCATCGACGACGTGGTGGCAGTCAATCTCTGGTTTTTTGACCACCCCAAGCAAAGCGGCCTGTTCAACCTGGGCAGCGGACGCGCCCAGGCCTTCAATGAGGTGGCCTTGAGCGTGGTGCAGACCATGCAGCGCCAGCGCGGCAAGCCGGTGCCTGAGTCACTGGCCCAAGCGCGGGAGGCGCAGCTGATCGAATACATCGATTTCCCGGCTGCCTTGGTTGGTAAGTACCAGTGCTTCACCCAGGCCGACCTGAGTGCATTGCGCCGCGCCGGCTGCGACCACCGCTTTGCCGACGTGGCCAGTGGCGTTGCGCAATACATGGACTGGCTGCAAGCGCAAGGCTGAGGGCTCTCTTCGAGCCTTGCGACACCCCGGGGA
>JAXITB010000264.1:0-4596 GCA_034680305.1 Polaromonas sp.
CCGGAAATTCGAGTGGGAAGCCACCGGCTTCATAGACCCCGATCTTGACCTGCTCGGCCAGTGTTCGGAAGTGGGAGTTACAGGGCGTCAGCTCGCTGAAGGTGTTGCAAATCCCGATGACGGGCCGGCCGTCGAACTGGTCGTGGGGCACGCCCTTGCCTTTGACCCAACTGCGGTAGGCAAAGCCATCTCGGTCCTGTCGGCCAAACCATTGCTGGGAGCGCAATTCAGAGGGTTTTTTGCGGGCGGGCGAGCTCATGGACGGTGCTTCCTTTGACGGCAAAACAGAGGCCTCAATCGTATGATGTTTGGATGGGTTTTGAATCCCGGAAAACCCGAGGGCCCTCCCTTGCATTGGCGCCTCCGCCGATGCGGATCAAGGGTTTTCCTGAGTGGGTTGGGGCGTCTTATTCATCATATGATTGCCGGCCAAGCTCCCAAGATCATGGTAAAAAACATCCACGGACACACGCTAGAACGATTGGGCTTGTCCGTCGTGTCGGGTCGTCACGCGGTCGGCGCAAGTTTGCCGCCCGAGCCTGTGCTGTGCGAGCAAATGGGCGTGAGCCGCACGGTGGTGCGTGAGGCGATCAAGTCTTTGGCGGCCAAGGGTTTGCTGGTCACCGGCCCCAAGCTGGGCACGCGCGTGCGGCCTGCCGACGAATGGAACTGGTTCGACCCGGACGTGATCGCCTGGCAGGCGCAGGCGGGCCTGACGCCCGAGTTCGTGCGCGATCTCCAGGAGTTGCGCCTGGTGGTGGAGCCCGCCGCGGTGCGCATGGCTGCGGCCAAGGCCAACCCAGAAGACATTATTTTTCTCGAGCAGGCCTACAGCGGCATGAAGCAGGCCATTGAATTTGGCGGTGATTACGTGGTCCATGACTTGCGCTTTCACCAGGGCTTGCTGCTTGCCTCGCACAACCGCATGATGGTGCAGATGGGGCGTGCGCTCAGCTCCCTTTTGCGCATGAGCTTCGAGATTTCCACCCGCATTAAGGATGGCCCACGCGGGTCCTTGCCGCTGCACCGCGCGGTGCTCGATGCGGTGATTGCGCATGCGCCGGATCAGGCCGAGCGGGCCCTGATGGTGCTCATCGAGGCGGCCAACGACGACATCGACCATGTGCTGGCGACGCGGCGCAAATTGCCGCGCGTTGCCGGCGCAGCCAAGCGTCTGCTGGCTGCCTGAAAGGAGACCTTGGGTGCAAAGGCTGATTGATCTTTTCTTCAAGGCCCTTGAGGCGATCATCGTTGCCTGCCTGGTGGCGATGGTGATCATGGTCTTTGGCAATGTGGTGCTGCGATACACCATGAATTCTGGGATCTTGATCTCGGAGGAAATGTCTCGCTACTGCTTCATCTGGCTGACCTACATCGGGGCCATGGTGGCCATGCGTGAGAAAGGGCATCTGGGTGTGGACACACTGGTCCGGCGCCTGCCTTTGCTGGGGAAAAAGGTCTGCCTCTTTCTCAGTGAAGTTCTCATGCTCATTTGCAATTTGCTGTTTTTGCAGGGCACCTGGCGCATGCATGAGCTGCAGGTGACCAACGTCTCGCCCGTGGTGGGCATCTCCATGATCTGGATTTACGGCGTGGGCTATGTGGTGTCGGTGGTCATGGCCCTCATCAACCTGAATATGCTTTTCAAGCTCGTGACCGGCAGGCTCGCGGAAGACGACCTGGTTGTGGTCATCGAATCGGAAGGCATGCCCGAGGCATCAGCGCTTGAAGCGGGCGGGGTGCGCAAATGACCGTCAGTATCTTCATACTGAGCCTGCTCGGCGCCATGGCCCTGGGCATGCCGATTGCGTACGCCTTGTTGGTCTGTGGCCTGTCCCTGATGGCCTATCTGGCGACCACCGGCGTGATCGCTTCTTTCGACAGCCAGATTCTGGCGCAGCGCTTTGTCGACGGTGCCGACAACTTTCCGCTGCTGGCCGTTCCCTTTTTCCTGCTGGCCGGGGAGTTCATGAATGCCGGCGGTCTGAGCCGGCGCATCGTCAACATGGCGATGGCCTGGGTTGGACATTTCCGGGGTGGTCTGGGCTATGTGGCGGTGATGGCGGCCATCATCATGGCGTCCCTTTCGGGCTCGGCCGTGGCCGACACCGCGGCGCTGGCCGCGCTGCTCATTCCGATGATGCGCAAAGCCGGTTACGACGTCGGTCGGTCGGCCGGCCTGATTGCCTCGGGCGGCATCATCGCACCGGTGATTCCGCCGTCCATCGGATTCATCATCTTCGGCGTGGCGGCCAATGTTTCGATCACCAAGCTGTTTCTGGCCGGCATCGTGCCCGGCATCATGATGGGTATTGCCATCGGGATCGCCTGGTGGTGGGTCGCCCGCCGGGATCAAGTTCAACCCGGCGAGCGCATGAACCTGCGTCAGCGCTTGCAGGCCACACGCGAGGGCCTGCTGGCCCTGGCCTTGCCGGTGATCATCATTGGCGGCATGAAGATCGGCGCCTTCACACCCACCGAGGCGGCCGTGGTGGCCGCGGTCTACAGTTTCTTGATTGGTGCTTTTGTTTACCGCGAGCTCAAATTTTCGGCCCTCTACCAGCTGATCCTGACTGCCGGCAAGACCACCGCAGTCATCATGTTTCTGGTGGCAGCCGCCATGGTCAGTGCCTGGTTGATCACCGTGGCCAATATTCCAGCCGAGGTGGCCAAGATGATGGAGCCCTTCATGGGCAACAAGATGCTGCTCATGGTGGTGCTGATGCTGCTGGTGATCGTGATCGGCACCGCACTCGATTTCACCCCGACGGTGCTCATTCTCACGCCGGTCCTCATGCCTGTGGTCAAGCAGGCCGGCATCGACCCGGTGTACTTCGGTGTGCTCTTCATCATGAACAACGCCATCGGCCTGATCACGCCTCCCGTGGGTACCGTGCTCAATGTGGTTTGTGGTGTGGCCAAGATCAGCATGGACCGCGCGTTCCGGGGTGTCTTGCCTTTCCTGGTGGCGCAGGTGATCGTGCTGGCTTTGTTGATTGCTTTTCCCTCCCTGGTTCTCGTCCCGCTGAAGTGGATGTTGAGCTGATTTTTCAACCTGTGTGCATTTAATAGGAGACATTCATGTTCAAACGCAGAAATCTCGCGGCCCTGGTGGCCGGTGCTGTGCTGGTAAGCACCAGTGCGCTGGCGCAATTTGCTGACCGCAACATCAAATTCACCAACGGCGTCAACGAAGACCACCCGGTCGGCGTGGGCGTCAAGAGGATGCAGGAAGTGCTGGCGGCCAAGACCGGTGGCAAGATGAAAATCACCGCGTTCTGGGGTGGCTCGGCCGGTGGCGACCTGCAAGCCAGTCAGGCTCTGCGTGCCGGCACCCAGGAGATGGTCTGCACGTCGAGTTCGCCGCTGGTGGGCATCGTCAAGGAATTGGGGGTATTCGATCTGCCCTTCCTGTTCGCCAACGAGAAAGAGGCCGATGCGGTGCTCGACGGCCCGGCTGGTCGCTACTTCAATGCCAAGCTCGAAGCGGCAGGCCTGGTCAATCTGGCCTATTGGGAAAACGGCTTTCGCAACCTGACCAACAGCAAGCGTGCGGTCAATCGCCTGGAAGACTTCGAGGGTGTCAAGCTGCGCGTGATGCAGAACAATATCTTCCTTGACACCTTCCGCACCCTGGGCACCAACGCGGTGCCGATGGCCTTCCCGGAGGTGTTCACTGCGCTGGAGACCAAGACCATTGACGGTCAGGAGAACCCCTTCGTGACCATCGAGACCTCCAAGTTCAACGAGGTGCAAAAGTTCCTCAGCGTCACGCGCCACGCCTACACCCCTTTTTTGGTGCTCTACAGCAAGAAACTCTGGGACCAGCTCAGCCCGCAAGAGCAGGCGGTGCTGCGTGAGGCCGCCATGGAAGGGCAAAAAGTCCAGCGTGCCGCCAATCGGGCGCTCAATGAAAAGTCGCTCTCGAGCCTGCGGACCAAGGGCATGCAGGTCAATGAGATCACCCCGGCCGAGCAAAATCGCATTCGCGCCAAAGTGGCCCCGGTGTATGACAAGCACAAGGACACGATCGGTGCTGAAGCCATCAAGGTGGTGCAAGACGAACTGCGTAAGGCGCGCGGCGGCTGATTGGGCTCTGTTGCGCCGCGCCGCAATCTTGGGCGCGAGCGCAGCTTAGTCTTTAGGGGAGCGCCGCCCTCGGCGCGATGCGGCTTGCTGTCGGGCCCGGCATCGCCGCGAGGGCGAGGCTCCCACAGCCTCCGTCGTCTTGCTGCCAGGGCGCGGCGATCGTCTCCGCCGCGCTCGCTTCGAATCACCTTTCAGACCAGCCATGAAAATCACCCAGCTTGAAACCGTGCGGCTCGGCGAGTTCCCGAACATTTTGTGGGTCCGTATCCACACCGATGAGGGCCTGGTGGGCCTGGGCGAAACCTTCATGGGCGCGCAGGCGGTGGAGGCTTATCTGCATGAGTGGGCTGCCCCCCGGCTGATCGGTCAGGACCCGCTGGCCATTGAGTCTCGGCAACGCGATATCACCGGCTATTTGGGCTGGCGTGGGTCCGGCGTGGAAACGCGTGGCAACTCAGCCGTCGACATTGCGCTGTGGGACATCTTTGGCAAAGCCGCTGGCATGCC
>JAXITB010000265.1:0-4481 GCA_034680305.1 Polaromonas sp.
AAGACCGCACCGTGTTTTACTTCTCGATGGCTTGCGCGCTTGCTGGGGCACTGAGCATGGTGACACTGGGTGCCTCGCCCTGGCGCTGGGACATCGGCATTTGGCTCCTGCCCATGGGCGTGCTGGCCACCGTCGGCCAGTGGTGCATGACGCGCGCTTACCGGCAGGGCGCCACCTTGGTCGTGGCCAACCTCCAGTACAGTGGCATCATCTTCGGCGCCATCTACAGCTTGCTGCTTTTTGGCGATCAGATCCCCCTGGTCGGCTGGCTGGGCATGCTGATCATCATCGTCAGCGGCATCGCAGCGACCATCGTGCGGGACCGGGCCAAGTCCGGCCCACCCGTCCAAGAGCCTTAGGAGCGAGCATGTACACCACCTTGATCACCGCCGAACAATTGCACTCACTCATGGCCCAGGGCCAGACCCTGCGCATTTTCGATTGCAGCTTCGACCTGATGCAGCCCAGCGCCGGGCGCCAGCAATACGAAACCGCACATCTGCCAAGCGCTTTGTTTGCCGACCTCAACACCGACCTGAGCGACAAGCGAGTGAACCCCGACTCAAAGCCGGCCAGTGGCGGACGCCACCCCCTGCCCGGCCCTCAGGCCTTTGGCCAGTGGCTGGGCCGCATGGGGGTGGACTCGAATACGCAGGTGGTGGTCTACGACCGGCAAAACAGCGGTTTTTGTGGCCGTCTGTGGTGGATGCTCAAGTGGGTGGGGCATGAAGCCGTGGCCGTGCTCGACGGTGGGCTGGCCGCCTGGCAAGCCACTGGCGGCGCGCTCGAGCGCGGCCCTGGCTCGGCGCCGGCACCCAAAACCTTCCAAGCCGGGCCGGCGCAAGCCGCTCTGGTCAGCGTCGAGCAGGTGGCCGCCCGCCTTTCCGACGCAGGCCAGACGGTGATTGACGCCCGCGCCGAGCCGCGCTTTCGCGGCAAGGTCGAGCCCCTGGATCCGGTGGCCGGGCACATCCCCGGCGCCCTGAATCGGCCTTTCAACCTCAATATGCAAGCCGACGGCCGCTTCAAACCGGCCGAGCAACTGCGCAGCGAGTTTCTGAGCCTGCTGGGCCAACGCGACCCAGCCACCGTGGTGCATCAGTGTGGCAGTGGTGTGACCGCCACCGCCAACCTGCTGGCCATGGAAATCGCCGGCCTGGGACGGGCCGGGCTGTTTGCTGGCAGCTGGAGCCAGTGGTGCGCCGACCCGTCGCGGCCGGTGGCCAAAGGCTGAGCCGGCACACGCAGGCGCCACTAACTTACATGCCGCCCTGGAAGTTTCCGGGGTCGTAAGGCGTGTAGGTCAGCCAACGCGCCGAAGGCAAGGAGCGCGCGTCGGACAGATGCTGCTCGTGGGCCGGTGCCATCTTGCTGGCCCATGAACGGACGTCAGGGTCGCGCGCCAGCCGGCTGGCATCACGAAACAGCTTGATGTTTTGCCGGTGCGCCCGCAAGCCCACCCGCTGGAAATACTCACGGTCAAATTCCTCGCCGCTCAAGGCCTGCAAACGATCGAGTTCGCGCTGGCGCAGCATGCCCAAGCTGTTGGGCAGCACCAAACCCTTGGCTTGTGCCAGGGCGTTCAACTGCTGCTGAACCTCCGTGTGGATGCCCACCATCTTGGTTGCATAGGCCTTGAGGTCATCGGCCGTGGTTCTTTCCATGGCCAGGCGGCTCATTTCGAACTCGAAGAGCTCATCGGCGGCTGCGCGCAGCAAGAAGGTGCGGTCACCCGAAGTCAAGGACGAGGTCTTGCTCGTCAGGGCCGGGGAGGTGCCCGAGGCAGAAGAGCTCTCGCTTTGCGCCTGGACGGGCGCCACACCGATGACCAAGGCCAAGCCGGCCAACGCCAAGCTGGCGCGTCGATAGCTGATGCATGTCATTTGATTTTCCTTTTCACGGTCGGACAGAAATGGCGTTGGCAACCGAGCCATCCGGCATCACCCGAAACAACCCCGCTCACGCCGCCGAAAGTCATCTTGCGACGCGCGGGGGCGTTGCTTTGGCGGTCAAGATCGCACACCACTGTCAGCGAGCATCGCATCGCACCTGCCGCATCTCCACCGGGTTGGGAGACGGCCCCTTGCTGGCCGTACGGTGGGAGCCAGCAGCCCAACAGCCTGAATGCACCGCCACGAGAGCGGTGGAGCCTCCAGATCAAAGGCTACTGCGACAGGGCCCGTGTCATGGCCAAGCCAGGTTCAGTGTGCGTGGCCGCTGTGAGCGATGTGCGCGGCGATCGTCACCAGGCCCAGTCCCAGCGCCAGCCAGAACAGCTGGGCACCCGTCTGCGCGATGCTCAGCCGCTTTTGCAGCTGAGGGATCAGGTCGGCCAAGGCCACATACATGAAGCTGCTGGCTGCAACGACCAAAAAATACGGCAGATGGTCATGCAGTTGATCGACCAAAAAGAAACCGAACAAACCGCCCAATGCCGTAGTGGCGCCGGCCAGGGAGACCTTAACCAGCGCCGCACGCCGGTTGTCACTGGTGGCTCGCACCACCGCCAGGTCGCCCATGTGGTGCGGCACCTCGTGCATCAGTACCGCCAATGCAGCAAGCACGCCCAGCCCCATATCGGCCACAAAGGCCGACGCGATCAGCACGCCATCGGCAAAGCAATGAATGCTGTCACCAGCGAGCACCGTCCAGCCGCCTGAACTCAGCGGCTGACCGTGATGGTGCCCGTGATGATGGTCATGGGCGTGGTCGGAGCCGTGCGCGTGCGCCGCATCCGACTCGCCATGGTGGTGTTCATGACCGTGGTGCCACAACTCAGCCTTGTCGAGCAGGAAAAAGAAAATCAGACAGATTAGGACCGTGGCGAACAAGTGCTGCGGCTCCACGTCCGACTCAAAAGCCTCCGGCAGCAAGAGCATGAAGGAGGTGGCCAGCAAAGCACCGGCAGCCAGACTGAGCATGTGCTGGGTGTAGCGCGCCAGCAGACCAAAGCCCAAGAGAGCAGCGAGCCAGACACTGCCGATGCCGGCAAGGAGCGTGGCCAAAATGATGGCGGTCAGGGTCATAAGAGCAGCGAAAAGACGGTCAGGCCGAGAAAAAACCCGACCGCAGCAAACACCGTGATCGGGTCCTCGGGCGGGCTGTTTTCACCCCGCCCCTTTTCGGCCGATTATCCTCTGCCTATCAAGCCCCCGGCCCTCAGTTCAGCCCGTGCGTGCGGAACCAATCAAGGGCGCGCTTGAAACCGTCCTCGGCAGGCTCCTTGCGGAAGCTGGGCCGATAGTCGGCATGGAAGGCATGGGGCGCGTCGGGGTAGACCACAAAGGTGGAAGCCGCAGCGGCCCGGTTGCCCTTGGCGGCCGCCTCGGCCAGGGCCTGCTTCATCTGGTCGACTGTGGACACCGGAATGCCGGTATCGGCACCGCCGTACAGACCCAAAACGGGCGCCTGCATCGCCGCCGCACCCTGCAGCGGGTGGCTGGGCGTCACGGGTGTGCTGGCCCCCACCAGGCGGCCGTACCAAGCCACGCCGGCCTTGATGGGACGCTGCTGGGCATACAACCAGGTGATGCGGCCACCCCAGCAAAAGCCGGTGATGCCCACCTTCTGGGCGCTGCCGCCATTGGCCGCAGCCCACTTGACCGCGCCGTCGAGGTCGGCCATGACCTGGGCGTCGGGCACCTTGCTGACGATTTCAGCCTGCAACTTGGCGATCTCACCGTAGGTGCTCGGATCGCCCTGTCGGGCAAACAACTCAGGGGCCACCGCCATGAAACCGGCGCGGGCCAGACGACGCGTGGTGTCAGCGATGTACTCGTGGACACCAAAAATCTCTTGAATCACCAGGACCACCGGCAGGTCGGTCTTGCCTGCCGGCGCAGCGAAATAGGCGGGCACCTTGAAGCCAGCCACCTCGAAGCTGATCTCACCGGTGCGCAGACCGTCCGAGGGCGTCTTGATCGCAGTCTGCGCCATGATGGGCATGGCCGCCGCGGCGTAGCCCACGCCCAGGGCCGCCTTCAGCGCGGTTCGGCGCGTGGCGGCCGGCTCGTCAACGCGGCCGTCGAGCAAGGCCTGGCTGTCGGCCAGCAAATCGGGATGGGTCATGGCAAAGTCTCCTGGAAGTCGTTGAGGGCAGCCCGCGATCATAGAAAGAAGATCGGCTGACTGCGGTGCAGGGTTATTGCCCGCCTCAGTGCGCCTGTTCCCAGTTCGGGCCGACCCCGACCTCGGCCAGCAGGGGCACACGCAACTGGGCCACGCCGGCCATCATGCGGGGCACTTCGGTGCGCACCCAGTCGATTTCGGTCTGCGGCACCTCAAACACCAATTCATCGTGCACCTGCATGATGACGCGACTTTGCAACTGCTGCGCGTCGATGGCCTGCTGTACCTGCACCATGCTCAGCTTGATCAGATCGGCGGCCGTGCCCTGCATCGGCGCGTTGATCGCCGCCCGCTCGGCG
Source organism: Polaromonas sp. (assembly GCA_034680305.1). Lineage (GTDB taxonomy): Bacteria > Pseudomonadota > Gammaproteobacteria > Burkholderiales > Burkholderiaceae_C > Polaromonas. Next base: position 4,428 of record JAXITB010000265.1, read on the forward strand.
CCCTGCCGGCGGCCGACCTGCGCCGCGGTGATATCCGGCAGCCCCAGGCGGCGG
>JAXITB010000266.1:0-4480 GCA_034680305.1 Polaromonas sp.
ACCGCCATTTACACCGTGCTGGCCGAGGGCGACGACGCCCAAGATCCGATTGTGGACATCGCCCGTGCCTCGCTCGACGGTCAGGTCATGCTCTCGCGCAAGTTGGCCGATGCGGCCCACTATCCAGCCATAGATCTCAACGGCTCCATTTCGCGTCTGATGCAGTCGCTCCTGGCGCCAGAAGACCTCAAGACGGCCAATCGTTTCAGGCGCTTGTGGTCGCTGTATCAGCAGAACCTGGACTTGATTCAGGTTGGCGCCTACGAGTCGGGCAGTAATCTGGACCTGGACGAGGCGATCCGAATGCGGGCCGCCATGGAGAACTTCTTGCGCCAGGACATGCATCTGGGCGAAGAGGAGGGCCTGACTCGTGAGCGTCTGCGTCAGTTAATGAGCGGCTCGTGATACCTGAAACCTTAAACATTGACTGAAGGCCTGCCATGAACCAACCCCGATCATGCTGGAGTGTGCTGCTGAACAAGGCGCAAGATGAGGTCAGCCGGATTCAGGGCCAACTGCAGCAGCTGCGCGAGCGCCTGCAAAGCCTGCAGGCCAGCCGTGATCGTTTGCACCAGCTCCATCAGGACTACTTGCGCCCACCCAAGGCCGGCGAGGTCAGCACGGGCATGCTCGAAACCCTCAATCGACGGCAGTTTGCCGACCAGTTGCTGGTCTTGATCGACCGGGTGGAACAAGACAAAGCGCAAGTGGAGTCGGCCATCGCCCAGGTTCGCGTCCAATTGGTGACGGCCGAGCGCGAACGCCTGAAGATGCAGTCGCTGATGGACAAAGAACTGCAGCAGTTCAAGCTCAGTACCCAGGTGCGCGAGCAGCGGCAACTCGATGAAATGGGCACGCTGCGCTTCAATTTGGGGGGCGGTGTGTGAACCCTTCTGGCGGGCTGCGTTGGCATTGGCGCGCCTGGCGGTCGCAGGGGCGCTGGCAGGGCGCGCGCGATCAGATCGCACAGTGGCTGGAATCGGTGCCCACCCGTCGCTCGGAGCTGCTGGTGCTTGGCGCCAGTGCCGGCTGGATGCTGCCGTCGGCCTGGTTGTCTCGCTTCGAGCGCGTGGACCTGTGGGACATTGACCCCTGGGCCGCCACGCTTTTTGCGCGTCGTCATGGGGCGGCTTTAGAGGCGGCCGGTGTCCAGTGGACCTATCACCGGGGTGACGCGCTGGCCGATTTGCCGGGTTTGCTGCAAGCGCATCCGAATGCAGCCATTTTTTTTGACAACCTGCTGGGCCAGCTGCGCTTTCATGGGCCTGCAGGCACTGCGGGGGTGAGCCAGATCGAGCAGGCGCTGGCGGTGGTCGGTCGCAGTTTGGCTGGTCGTGAGTGGGGCAGCGTCCATGACGCTTTTTCGGGGCCAGCGCTCGGCCCGTCTGCGGAGCTTCCCGCCATGCGCCGGCGTCGACGCAAGGACGGCGCATCGCCGACCGCCGACCCCTGGCTCCTGAGTTTGCTGCCCTCCGGCCCCTGGCTGGATCATTTGACCAGCTCGATTTTCCCGCTGGGCACTGAAATCCACGACATCGCCTGGCCCTTCAAACCTGACTACTGGCATTGGCTGCAGGCCGGCTGGGTGAATGCGTCGGGAAATAAAATTTCACAATGAACCCTCTTGAACTCACCTCTCGCCTCTCCCGTCTGGCTGCGGCGTTTGCCCTCGGCTGCCTGCTGGCTGCCTGTGGGGGCGGTGGCGGGGGCGGGAGCGTCACGCCGCCCGTGACCACCCCTGCTGGGGCATCGACCTCCTGGGCCGGGCCCTATGTGAGCGCGGACGAGAGCTATTTCGCACTGGCTGTCCAAGACGGGCAGACGCTGGAGTTGCGCGCCGTTCGCTACCTTAACGCCACCAGTGCCATCATCTACTCGGGTCCCTTGGCCTTGGGCAATGAGGGAGCCGCCGACGTACCCAGTTTGAAGGCCATGCGGGCCGATGGTTCCTCACGAACCGGATTCGCCAGCCTGACAGGCGTGTCTGCCGTGGCCCATTCAGCGGTCTTCACACTCAACGACGCATCCGATTCGCTGCAAGTCAGTCCCGTGCTGTCGGGTAGTCAGCGGCAGCCCGTCAACGCCTTGAGTGGCACCTGGACGGGGACCTGGGTCGATGGGCTCGTCGGCTCGAACACGGCCATTGCGCTGAGCAATGTGGGCGGCGGCATCAGCGTGAACATCCAGGCGCTCGGTTGTAGTGGGGTGTCCATCGCCTTCGGTCCCTACCTGAGTCAAGCAGGGGTTTACAGGACAACGATCGCTTATCCCAACACCACCGAATGCTCTCTTCGCCGAGGTCAGTCACTGACCGGCTGGGCTTGGGTCCGTGCTGTCGGAGCCGCCCAGAGGCTGGACCTGGTGGCCATTGACTCGCAAGGCAGCGGTGTTGTGTTCCGCGCCGATCGCTAGCGCCTCAAGTTACCCCTGCTCGATCCGACTATGTCTTACCGAATTCCGTCCATGCCATGAAGCGCACCCTCTTCGACCTCCTCCTCGTCATCGCCCTGGGCGCCGCCGGCGCCTTTGGCTGGATGCGCTTTCAGGCGGGAGCAGGTGTGGCCGCACAGGTGGCCGAGATCGCGCCGCAGACGGCCGCTGCAGTGACTAAGCTGGCCGAGTCGGAGAAGGCCCTAGAAGCGCTTCAGGGAGAACTTGCCCCTTTGCGCGAGCAGGCCCAGCAGTTGGCGGCTTACCGGTCCGCGTTTGCCAACGGTGAGGCCATGCGTGATCTGGACGCAGCCTACAAGAAGGAAAAGGCGCCGCTTAGCCCTGAGCGGCAGTTGGGCATGGGCACCGTGCGGCTGCTGACCAAGGGCGGCGCTGACCCGGCAGCGGTCGACGCTTTCAAGAAGGCGCTGGACACCGCCGATTGGGGCACCCGTAAGTCGGTCATCTGTGCTGCGCAAAATGCACTCGCTTCATCGGGTCAGAAGGTCGAAGTGTTGTCGAGTTGCCAAAATCTGCAGGCGCAGAGCCAGGCCCAGGCCTCGGCTGAAAAAGTCGCCTCTGTCGAGCCGAAGGCGCCTGAGGCCGATTCCGCCAAGGCGGCGTCGCCTGAGCCGGCTGCATCCAAGCCGATCCAAGCGGCCAAGACCGCCGCGGAGTTGCGTCTGGACGAAGCGGCTCGTAAGAACGATGCCAAGGCAGCAGCGGCCACGATGCCGCCGTGGTCGTATGAGGGCAACCTGGGGCCGGACAGTTGGGGCGAGCGCTACGCCATGTGCGGCCGGGGCCGAAACCAGTCGCCGATCAACCTGGCCGGACCGGTGTTGCGGGTTAAGTACGAGCTCATTCACGACTACAAGCCGGGCCCGCTGGCGATGGTCAACGACGGGCGCACTTGGCAGGTCAATCTCGCGCCGGGCAGCAAAATGCGCATTGACAGCCTGCCTTACGACCTCATCAGCATGAGCTTTCAGCGGCCCAGTGGTGAGCAGATCGATGGCAAGTCCTTTCCGATGGGCATACACATGTTGCACCGCGACCTGACGGGCAAGCTGGTGACCGTGGTGGTGTTGATTCGCGAGGGCAATGAAAATCCAGGGCTCAAGCTGTTGTGGAGTCATGGGCCGGCCAAGGAGGGCCAGGAGTCCAAGCCCGATGGGGTGAACTTCAATCCGGCCAACCTGCTGCCGCGCGAGCTGAAGTTCTTCACCTACGACGGCTCCTTGACCACGCCGCCATGCTCGGAAAACATGCGCTACTACATCTTGCGTGAGCCGATCAACGCCTCGCGCGAGCAGATTCTGCAGTTCCCCTTCAAGCTCAGTTCGCGCCCGGTGCAGCCGCAAAACGGCCGGCCGATTTCTACCAACTGATCGGCGCTGTCACCATGAAACGGCTTTTCTTTGAACTGATTCTTCTCATCGCGGCAGCAGTTGGGGGAACCTACGCCTGGCACCTGCATACCAAGGTCGGTGCCGACACCGCCAAGGTGCAGACCATGACCGAGCGTGGGGAAGCGGCGAACAAGAAGCTCGAAGAGGTGACGCAGGCCCTGGAGGCAGCTCAAAAAGAGCTGGAACCTCTGCGGGTGCAGGCCCAGCAGATGCAGGCCGTGCGTGCAGCTTTGGCCAACGGCGTGACGGCCAAAGACTTGGAAGCGGCCTACGCCAAGGAAAAGAACATGAGCCCCGAGCGGCTTTTGGGCGTGGGCGTGCTTCGCCTGCTGTCCACTGGTCAGGCCGATGAGGCGACGGTGCAGTCGCTCAAAAAGGCTTTGGCAGCTGCCGATTGGGGCAGTCGCAAGCAGGTGATCTGCGCCGCCCAGAACGCACTGGCCATGGGCGGCCAGCAGATTCAGGTGATGGCCGAATGCAAGCCTGAACTGCCCAAGCTGCCGGTCAAGGAAGGGGCTGAGAAGAAGTAGCCTCAGCTCCCGGTGAAATCGGGCTAGGTCTCCTGTGGGAGCGCCGCCCTCGGCGCGATGGCGTTAGTCTGCTGTGGGAGCGCCGCCCCCGGCGCGATGGAGCTAGTC
>JAXITB010000267.1:0-4468 GCA_034680305.1 Polaromonas sp.
CCGCCTGATCGCCGGCTGAAGGCGCGCCACCACCACAGCAGGCCCAGGCCCAGCGCAATCATCAACAGGTATTTCATGCGCCCTCAGCCCCTGAGCAGAATCACTTCCAACACGAAGCGCGAGCCCAGATAGCCCAGCAGCAGCAAGCCGGCGCCCAGGTAAAGCACCCGCAGGGCTTGTTTGCCGCGCCAGCCGCGCATTCGCCGGCCGATGAGCAAGCCGGCAAAGATGAGCCAAGCCAGCATCGAAAACACGGTCTTGTGGTTGAGCACCGCTTCCAGGTTGCCGGCATAGATGGTTTCGGCGAAATACCAGCCGGCGGCCAAACTGGCGGTGAGCATGACAAAGCCGGCTTCGACAAAGCGAAAAGTCAGCCGCTCCAGCGCCAGCAGGGGCAGGCCCTGATCCATGTCGGTCATTTCGCGCAGGCGCTTTTCCGACCGGGCCATCAGCCAGCCGTGCAGCACGGCGGCCGCGAACAGCCCATAAGACGCGATGCCCAGGGCCCAATGCAACGGCAGCCAAGGAGAAGCAATGGCCTCGTAACTGACGCCAGGAAAGTGCTGGGGCAGCAGCACCGCCACGGTACCGATGCCGGCCAGGCTGGAGCCCGATCGCAGTTGCGGCAGCAACTCGTTTTCGATGGCGATGACGCCCAGCACCAACCAGGCCGTCATCGACAGGGCGGGCGCAAAGCCAAAGCGCGGCGGCTGGCCGAACAGGCCTTCGGCCAGCGTCAGGGCGTGCAGCAGCCAGGCCAGGGCAAACAGGCCGCGGCTCGGGCTGCGGCCCAGGCGTGTGCTCCAAACGGCCAGCACCAGGTAGGCCAGCGCCGAGACGGTGGCCACCACATAAGCCCAGGAGGGGCTCAAGGCTAGAATCATGCATACAGTTTAGCTGCCCCCTCACCTCAGCGCTGGCCTCGCCGGTCAGCCGCGTGCCATGGCTTCAGCCCTCACCGACAAACTCTCCCGCCTGGTCAAGCAATTGCGTGGCCAGGCCCGCATCACCGAGTCCAATGTGCAGGACATGCTGCGCGAGGTCCGCATGGCCATGCTCGAGGCCGATGTGGCGCTGCCGGTGGTGCGCGACTTCATCGGCCGCGTCAAGGAAAAGGCCCTGGGCCAGGAGGTGCTGGGCTCGCTCTCGCCCGGACAGGCCCTGGTGGGTATCGTCAACCGCGAGCTGGCCGCCACCATGGGGCAGGGCGTGAGCGACCTCAATTTGGCCACCCAGCCGCCGGCGGTCATCCTGATGGCCGGTCTGCAGGGCGCCGGTAAGACCACCACCACCGCCAAGCTGGCCAAGCACCTGGTCGAAAAGCGCAAGAAAAAAGTGCTCACCGTCTCCGGTGACGTCTATCGGCCGGCGGCGATCGAGCAACTCAAGATGGTCACGGCCCAAGCCGGTGCCCAGTGGTTTGCCAGCAGCCCGGATCAAAAGCCGGTCGATATCGCCCGCGCCGCGCTCGATTACGCCCGCAATCACTACTTCGATGTGCTGCTGGTCGACACCGCCGGCCGTCTGGCCATTGACGAGGCGCTGATGCGCGAGATCAAGGCGCTGCATGCCGAGTTGCAGCCGGTCGAGACCTTGTTTGTGGTCGATGCCATGCAAGGCCAGGACGCCATCAACACCGCCAAGGCTTTCAGCGACACCTTGCCGCTGACCGGCATCGTACTGACCAAGCTCGATGGTGACTCGCGCGGCGGTGCGGCCTTGTCAGTGCGTCAGGTCACCGGCGCGCCGATCAAGTTTGCCGGCGTGTCGGAAAAGATCGACGGTCTGGAAGTGTTCGACGCCGAGCGTCACGCGGGGCGCATTCTGGGCATGGGCGACATCGTGGCCCTGGTCGAGCAGGTCACCGCCGGTGTGGATGTGCAGGCCGCGCAAAAGCTGGCGGCCAAGGTCAAGAGCGGCGCTGGCTTCGACCTCAATGACTTTTTGTCGCAGATCCAGCAGATGAAGCAGATGGGCGGCCTGTCGAGCCTGATGGACAAGCTGCCCACCCAACTGTCGTCCAAGGCCGCCGACATGGACCTGGGCAAGGTGGAAAAAGACATCGCCCGCAAGCAGGGCATCATTCACAGCATGACGCCTCTGGAGCGCAGCAAGCCCGAGCTGATCAAGGCCACCCGCAAAAAGCGCATCGCGCTGGGCGCGGGCGTTCAGGTGCAGGAGGTCAACCGCCTGCTCAATGAATTCGAACAGATGCAGGGCATGATGAAGAAAATGCAGGGCGGCGGCATGATGAAAATGCTCAAGCGCATGGGCGGCATGAAGGGGCTGGCCGGCATGAAAGGCATGCCGGGCATGCCCAAGTTCTGAGCCTCGACCCGGCCGTTGCCCGCCGCCGCTTTCAGGCCAGCGCCTGAACCACTTGCCCGCGCAGCGCCCGCTGCATCGCCTCGGTGATGTGGACATCGATCATCTGGCCGATCAGGCGCGGGTGACCCTCAAAATTGACCACTCGGTTGCATTCGGTGCGACCCATCAGCTCCTGCTTGTTCTTGCGGGAAGGGCCCTCGACCAAAATGCGCTGCGTGGTGCCGGCTCGGCTGGCGCTGATGGCGCGCACTTGCTCATCGAGCGCAGCCTGCAGCCGCGCCAGGCGGGCTTGCTTGACGCTGTGCGGCGTGTCATCGTGCAAATTGGCCGCCGGCGTGCCCGGCCGCGGGCTGAAGATGAAGGAAAACGACGTGTCGTAGCCCACCTCATCGACCAGCCGCATCAGCTTGTCGAAGTCCTCGTCGGTCTCGCCCGGAAAGCCGACGATGAAGTCGCTGCTCATGGCCAGATCCGGCCGGATCGCACGCAGCTTGCGCACCGTGCTCTTGTACTGCAAGGCGGTATAGCCGCGCTTCATGGCCGCCAAGATCTTGTCGCTGGCGTGCTGCACCGGCAGATGCAGGTGATTGACCAGCTTGGGCACCCGCGCATAGACGTCGATCAGACGCTGCGTGAACTCGTTGGGGTGGCTGGTGGTGTAGCGGATGCGTTCAATGCCGGGGATCTCGGCCACGTATTCGATCAGGGTGGCAAAGTCGGCGATTTCGGTCGTGCCGCCCATCGCGCCGCGATAGGCGTTGACGTTTTGCCCCAGCAGCGTCACCTCGCGCACCCCCTGGTCGGCCAATTCGGCCACTTCCAGCAGCACGCTTTCAAGGGGGCGCGAGACCTCGTCGCCGCGCGTGTAGGGCACCACACAGTAGCTGCAGAACTTGGAGCAGCCCTCCATGATGGAGACAAACGCCGTCGGGCCGTCTTTGCGTGCCGGCGGCAAATGGTCAAACTTTTCAATTTCCGGAAACCGAATGTCCACTTGCGCCCGGCTCTGTGCTTGGCGCTGCTCCAGCAACTGCGGCAGCCGGTGCAGGGTCTGCGGTCCAAACACCACATCCACATAAGGGGCGCGGGCGATGATCTCCTGGCCCTCCTGGCTGGCCACGCAGCCGCCTACGCCGATCAGCACGCCTTTTTCCTTGAGGTGCTTGACTCGGCCGAGGTCGGAAAACACCTTTTCCTGCGCCTTCTCGCGCACCGAGCAGGTGTTGAACAAGATCAGATCGGCTTGCTCTGGGTCTTCGGTGGGCTCATAGCCTTGGGCCGCGCGCAGCACGTCGGACATCTTGCCCGAGTCGTACTCGTTCATCTGGCAGCCAAAGGTCTTGATGTAGACCTTGCGGCTCATGGTTCACTCTCGCGGTAGGGGGCAGGCAGATCGCAGCGGTTCATGGTGTGTGTCCAGAGGCTGAGAAACGGGGGGGCCAGAAAGAAAGCCCCAGGGGACGGCCCCTGAGGCTTGGGAGTCTGGTGGTGATAGGTGGATTTGAACCACCGACATCAGCATTATGAATGCTGCGCTCTAACCAACTGAGCTATATCACCGCAGGGCATAGATTATAGCGACTTTGGTCAGCGGTGCTTGAAGCTGGCTGCGCGTTTGTTGACAAAGGCGTCCATGCCTTCCTTTTGGTCTTCGGTTGAAAACAGGCCGTGAAACAGGCGTCGCTCGAAGGTCAGGCCTTCGCTCAGAGGGCTTTCAAAGGCGCGGTTGACCGATTCCTTGGTCGCCATGACGGCCAGGCGGCCGAACTGGGCGATCTGCAAGGCCGCGCCCAGGGCCTCGTCCATGAGCTTGTCCAGCGGCACCACCCGGCTGACCAGGCCGGCCCGCTCGGCTTCGGCCGCATCCATCATGCGACCGGTCAGGGCCAGGTCCATGGCTTTGGCCTTGCCCACCGCTCTGGGCAGGCGCTGGGTGCCGCCGGCCCCAGGGATGATGCCCAGCTTGATCTCGGGCTGACCGAATTTGGCGTTGTCGGCCGCGATGATGAAGTCGCACATCATGGCCAGCTCGCAGCCGCCGCCCAGGGCAAAACCGCTGACGGCGGCGATCACCGGCTTGCGGACCTGGCCCATTTTTTCCCAGTTGCGGCTGATGAAATTGCGGCCGTAGGCTTGGGCA
>JAXITB010000268.1:0-4468 GCA_034680305.1 Polaromonas sp.
ACTCAGGCAACAAACTTTCCATGCAGTTGAAAACGGCTTCGTACAAGGCCACGTCAATCACCTGACCCTGGCCACTGCGCTCACGTTCATGCAACGCCATCAGGATGCCGATGACGCCGTGCAGCGAGGCCAGGGTGTCGCCGATGCTCACGCCCACGCGCACCGGCACCCGGCCGGGCTCGCCGGTGAGGTGGCGCAGCCCGCTCATGGCCTCGGCCACCACGCCAAAGCCGGGCCGATCGCGGTAGGGGCCGCTTGGCCCGTAGCCGCTGACGCGCAGCATGATCAGGCGGGGGTTCAGTTGCATCAGCACCTCGGGCCCCAGGCCCCAGCCCTCCATGGCGCCGGGGCGGAAATTTTCGATCAGCACATCGGCCTGGCTGGCCAGGCGGCGCACGATGTCTTGCGCCTCGGCGGCCTTGAGGTCCAGCGCCACCGAGCGCTTGTTGCGCGACTGCACCTGCCACCACACCGAGGTCCCGTCTTTGAGCAGGCGCCATTGCCGCAAAGGGTCGCCTCCATCGGGCGGCTCGATCTTGATGACGTCGGCGCCGAAGTCCGACAGGGTCTTGGCGGCAAAGGGTCCGGCGATCAACTGGCCCAGTTCGATGACTTTGAGCCCGCTCAAGGGGCCGGCGTTTGGGGAGTCGCAGTGGGGGGCGTTCATTGGGTGCTTTGGCTGGCGATCAGTTCATCGAGGTTTTTTCGGATCTCGCTTTCGATGCGGTCCTTGAAGGCGCTGAGCAGAAACCCCAACTGGGCTTGCAGGCGAAAGTGTTGACCGCTGACTTGCAGCGTGCCCGACAGACCGGCCCGTGAAAACCGCACCTCGTCGCTGTCGCTGCCGGTGATGACTTCGCAGCTGAGGTCGAAGGTCTCGCGCGCTTGCGTGACCCATTGCGCTGCCGTCAACCGCGCCCGCTCCAGGCCCATCGGATGCTCGCGCTCAATCAGAATCTGTGCCATGTGGTGAGCCCGCTCGAATCAGAGCGGGGCCTTGAGGAAAGGGCTCTATTTTGCCTTGGCGCTGCGCAGGTCCATGGCATCGCCGGCGACCTCGGTGCTCCCGCGCTTGAGCTGTGCATGGCGCTGCGTTTTGGGCAGGTCGGCCAGGCGACGCACCTCCTGGTAGAAGGCGGGCCAGCTGCCGGCGCGCTGGCGCAGCTGCTCAAATGCGGGGGTCAGGTCTTCGTATTCGGCCAGGGCGCCGAGTTGGGCGTTATTGAGGCTGGCCACCCAACGGTCATAGCCGGCATAGCCGCCCCAGCTGGCCTTGAGTACCTGGTAGCGGCGGATAAAGCTTTGGTGAGCGTCTTGTCTGGATTGCCGCCAGGATGCGTCTGCTTCCTGGGCCCTGGATTCCTGGTAGATCGCCTGCAGTTCGCGCCGCAGTTGCATGGCCAGGGCTTGCCACTGTCGGCGCCGGCCGTCGCGCAGCGCATGCGCGGTGCGCGCTGCATCGCTGGACTGGGCCAGCCAGGCCTGAACGCCCAGGCGCTCGACCGCGGTGGCGAAGGATTCATTGAAGGCGGTGTCGCCCGCCACATAGACCACCTGGTGCGCCAGTTCATGAAAGATCAACCCCGCCAGCTCGCCTTCTGGGTAGGCCGCGAAGGTATTGAGCAGCGGATCGCCCCCGGCCCAGTTGAGCCAGCCCAGGGTGGAGTAGGCGGGCACGGGCAACACCGCCGTCTCCAAGCCCTGCGAGGCCAGCCGATCGGCCTCCTCACGCGCTGCCGCTTCGCGAAAGTAGCCCTTGTAGCTCACACAGCCGGCCACCAGAAAACACCACTGTTGCAACTGCAGGGAATCTGGCGGCGCGGCCACCACATTCCACACCGCCGCTGCCCGGCCCAGATCGGCATAGCTGCGGTAGCTGGCGTTGTCGGGCAGGTGCAAGGCCTGCGAGGCGAAAGCCCTGATGCGGGCCATCATTTGCAGGCGTTGTTTGAGTGCCTGTGGGCTGCTCTCGTCATCGAGCCATTGCTCGATCGGTCGGGCTGACTGCATCAGGCTGAGGTGGCCGCTGGCCGATTGCCAGTAGTAGCCCAGGCTGGTGCAGCCACCGAGCAGCGGCAGCAGCGCCACAACGGTGCGCCGCAGCCATCGCTTCATGGCTGTGCCTGCTCCACTTCGACCAGGCAGTCGTAAAAAGTCGGGGCGCGGCCCAGGTCGGTCAAGCGCTGGCTGGTCAGCTCGTTGACGTTGGTCCCTCGCAGCCCCATCTTGCGCCACCAAATGCCCAGCCCCACCACCACGCCCGGCCGAGCGCGCTCGCTGACCTGGGCCTTGCAGTGGTAGCTGCCGCGGTCGTTGAAGACGCGCACCGTGCTGCCCTCACCAATTTGCCGCGCCGCCGCGTCCAGCGGGTGGATTTCCAGGACCGGCTCGGTCTCGAGGTCGCGCAGGCTCTTGACGTTGACGAAGGTCGAGTTGAGGAAGTTTCTTGCCGGCGGTGAGATCATGGCCAGGCGGTAGCGATCGCTGCTGCCTGGCGCTTCGGCGTTGGGCAGGTGATCGGGCAGGCCGTCCAGGCCCCGATCGGCCAGGCGCTGGCTGAACAGTTCGCAGCGGCCGCTGGGCGTGGGAAAGCCGCCCTCGGCAAAGGGCGCGGCGGCCAGGGCCAGGCTAGCAAAGCCCTGGTCGAGCAGTTGCTCAAAGTCGATTTGCGGGCCGAAGGCGGTGCGACACAGCGTCAGGTCGTCTTCGGCAAAACAGGGCTCGTCAAAGCCCAGTCGGGCGGCCAGTTGCCGGAAGATCTCACTGTTGCTGCGCGCCTGCCCGACCGGTGCGATGGCTGGCCGATTGAGCAGCACATCGGTGTGGCCGTAGCTGGTGTGAATGTCCCAGTGCTCAAGCTGGGTGGTGGCGGGCAGCACATAGTCGGCATGGTCGGCGGTGTCGGTCAGGAAATGCTCGAGCACCACGCAAAACAGGTCCTCTCGGCGCAGGCCCTGCACGACCTTGCCCGAATCGGGGGCCACCGCTGCCGGGTTGCTGTTGTAGACGATCATCGCTTCGATGCGTGGCCCGAAATCGGCGCAGGCGGGTTTGAGCAGGTCGTCGCCGATGGTGCTCATGTTGATCACGCGGCTGGGGGCGCGCCGCAAGTCGGGCCGCTGCAGCGCGGCCTGCCGGATCGGGAAGTGGCCCGAGCTGGACATCAGCAAGCCCCCGGCTGGATGCCGCCAGGCGCCGATCAGGGCCGGCAGGCAGGCCACCGCCCGGGTGGCGTTGCCGCCGCCGCGAACGCGCTGCATGCCGTAATTCAGGCGAATGGCGGCCGGGCCCAGGGTGCCGTAGTCGCGGGCCAGTTGCCGGATCTGGCCCACCGGCAGGCCGCACACCTCTGCGGCGCGCTCGGGCGGCCATTGCAAGGCCCGCTCGCGCAGCGCCGGCCATCCGACCGTGTGACGGTCGATGTAGTCCTGGTCCAGCCATTGATGGACGATGAGCTCGTGCATCAGACTCAGCGCCAGCGCCGCATCGGTGCCGGGCAGCAGTTGCAGGTGCTCGTGGCATTTGTCGGCGGTTTCGGTGCGGCGGGGGTCGATGCACACCAGTTTGGCGCCTGCGCGCTTGGCCTCCTGGGCCAAGCGCCAGAAATGCAGATTGCTGCCAATCGAGTTACTGCCCCAAATCAGGATGAGCCGGCTCTGTGCGAAGTGTTCGACCCGCATTCCGACCTTGCCGCCCAGGGTGTAGGTCAGGCCCTCGCCACCGGCCGATGCGCAAATGGTGCGGTCGAGTTCGCTGGCGCCGAGCCGGTTGAACAGGCGAGCGGCCATGGCCTCGCCTTGCACCAGACCCATGGTGCCGGCGTAGCTGTAAGGCAAGATCGCCTGGGGATTGCGCGCCGCAATGGTCTTAAGCCGCTGGGCGATGTCATCGAGCGCATCGTCCCAGCTGACGGGGGTGAACTGCCCACTGCCTTTGGGGCCGCTGCGCTTGAGTGGCTGCAGCACCCTTTCGGGGTGATAGGTGCGCTCGGTATAGCGTGATACCTTGGTGCACAGCACGCCGGCGGTCGGACCGTGCTGCGGGTTGCCTTGCACCTGCAGCGCCCGGCCCTGGCTGACCGTGGTCTCTAGCGCGCAGGTGTCGGGGCAATCGTGCGGACAGGCGCCGCGAATGCGGACTTCTTCGGTCGATTCAGTGTGCATGGGGTCTGAGGGCGGGGCGTTGGATGGGATTTAGCTCAGCCCGTGCTGGTCGGCGGCATAGGCGCCCGCCAGGGTGTGCAGATGGGCTTTTTGTGCCGGATCGAGGTAGGGGCCGAGCAGGACCAGCACATGGCTGGCCCCCCGCAGCAGGGCCGCCTGCGCATGCTCGGGCTCCAGCGCCCGGCGCGGGTCGCAGACGTACTCGAAGCTCAACCAATAGGTCAGCAGCACCACCATATTGGTGGCCATGGCCGGTACATCCTGCGTCTGCATGTTCAGACCCTGGCTGCGCATTGATTCGAGCA
>JAXITB010000269.1:0-4455 GCA_034680305.1 Polaromonas sp.
GCAGCGCCAGCGCCCGGGCCGACTCGGTCAGGGCGATGGTGGCACGCGGGCTGGCGCCGAAGGTGATCAGTCGCTTGAGGTCGGCCAGATCGTGTTTTTCAGGGTGCCGGGTGGCCGACACCAGTCGCACCGCATAGTGCAGCAGGGAAGGGTCCACATACACCTGGCGGCACTGCGTTTGCAGGCTGGCCAGCTGCTCGATGGTGGCCACCGCGGAGACGTCCACGCGCGGGCCGATCATGCGCTCGACGATGGCGTATTCCTCCTCGTCGCTGGGGTAGTCAACCAACACCTTCATCATGAAGCGGTCGACCTGCGCCTCTGGCAGCGGGTAGGTGCCTTCGGTCTCGATCGGGTTTTGCGTGGCCATCACCAGAAAGGGGCGCGGCACCGGGTGGGACTGGCCGGCAATCGTCACTTGCCGCTCTTGCATCACCTCCAGCAGCGCGCTTTGCACCTTGGCCGGCGCCCGGTTGATTTCGTCGGCCAGCAGCAGGTGGGTGAACACCGGCCCCAGCGAGGTGCTGAATTCGCCGGTTTTCTGGTTGTAGATGCGGGTGCCGACCAGGTCGGCCGGCACCAGGTCGGGGGTGAACTGGATGCGCTTGAATTGCCCGCTGATGGTGTCGGCCAGCGTTTTAACCGTCAGGGTCTTGGCCAGCCCCGGCACACCTTCGACGAGCAGGTGGCCCTGGGCCAAGATGGCGATCATCACGCGCTCGAGGAAGCGGTCTTGGCCGACGACCACCCGCTTGACTTCGTAGAGGATTTTTTCCATCAAGGCCGCGGTGTCGGTTTGTGTCTGCGAGGAAGGGGTCATGAGGGGTCCTGCGTGTGAGAAGGGCGGCCTGGGGCTCAGAAGGGCGGCATGCCGATGGCCGAAGCCGCGTTTTCGATGGGCACGGCAAACCCGATGCCAATGAAGGTGCGCTGTTCAGACGGGTTGTAGATGGCGGTGACGATGCCCACCACCTGCCCGTCCATGGTGACCAGCGGCCCGCCGGAGTTGCCCGGATTGGCCGCCGCGTCGAACTGGATCAGATTGCGCATTTCCTGTTTGCCTTCAGGCGAGCGAAAGGCGCGTTGCAGACCCGAGATCACGCCCGCCGAGGCCGAGGGCCCGATGCCAAAGGGAAAGCCGACGGCCAAGACCTCGTCGCCGGGCGCAAGATCGGCCGTCGAGCGCAGGGTGGCCGCGTTCAGGTCGTCCGGGATCTGGTGGGCCTGCAGCACCGCCAGGTCGTTTTCGGGCTGCGCGCCCGTGACCGAGGCGGTGGTCTGCAGCCCATCGGCAAACTCGATGCGGATCACGGTGGCACCCTGCACCACATGCAGATTGGTCAGGATGATGCCCTTGTTGACGATGACCACGCCGGTGCCCACGCTGCGCTGCGTGAGTTGGCCGGTTTTCTTGTCGGTGTCAAAGCCGGTGACCCGCACCACCGATGGCGCGATTGCGTCATAGGCCTTGGCCGCCTTCGAGGGCAGCGGCACCGTCTCCAGGGTCTTGAGCACTGCGCCGTCGATGTCTTTTTGCGTCAGGGCCCTCGGCATGAGGTGCAGCACGGTCAGCAGGCTGGCGCTGGTCAGGGCGGTCAGCAGGGCGATCACCAGCCACAGCAGCCGAGGGTCGTTCCAGGCAGGCAGGCGCCAGCGCCGCAAGCCCCCCGAACGCGGCGCTGCCGCACCCGTTTCGACCTCTGAACGGGCCGGGGCTGAAACGGGGCGGGCAGTGGATCGACTGTAGAGGGCAGACCTTCGCATCGGATCACCTTCAAGCCCTCGCCACGGACGCTGCGGCGAGGCAATTCGGTGCCACGGTATCACGTTCAGGCCGGATTTGCAGCCAGTCGACTGCCGCGCTTGAGGCATCATCGCGCCATGTACTGGATCGACACCCACTGCCACCTCGACGCGCCCGAGTTCCGGGCCGACCTCGACGCAGTCAGGGCGCGGGCGCAAGCGGCCGGTGTGCATCACTGCCTGATTCCGGCGGTCACGCCCGCCCACTTTGCCGGCGTCAGGGCGTTGGCGCACCGATTCGGTGACAGCTACGCCCTGGGCATACATCCTTTGTATGTCGCCGAGGTGACCGATCGGCACCTGAGCGAGCTCGACCAGGCCCTGCACGCGCACCGGCAGGACCCGCGTTTGCTGGCCGTCGGCGAGATCGGGCTGGACTTTTTTGTCCCCGACTTGTGTACCGAGGCCATGCGCAGCCATCAGGAGCGGATTTACAGGGAGCAATTGATCTTGGCCAGGCGCCACCACCTGCCCATCATTCTTCATGTGCGCCGTTCGGCCGATCGCCTGCTCAAGCATCTGCGCGAACTGGCGCCGGCCGGTGGCTGGCGCGGCATTGCCCACGCTTTCAATGGCAGCGAGCAGCAGGCCCTGGCCTTTGTGCAAATGGGTTTGAAGCTTGGCTTTGGCGGTGCGCTCACTTTCCCGGCCGCCCGGCAATTACAGCGTCTGGCCGTGGTGTTGCCGGCGCAGGCGCTGGTGCTCGAGACCGACGCCCCCGACATCCCACCACATTGGCTGTACCGCCCGGCCAGCGAGCGCGCCGCCGGCACGCCCCAGGGCCGCAATGAGCCCAGCGAGCTGCCCCGCATCGGCCAGCATCTGGCCGCTCTGCGCGGCATCAGCCCACGGGATCTGGCCGTCCAGCTCCATCACAATGCGGTGCAGGCTTTGCCTGGCCTGCAAAACCTGTTGCCACCTGGCCATTGAGGCCACGACCTTCATGACCACCAAGCCCTCGACCCCGGAATTGCCCGAAGTCTGTTTTTCCGACGATGGGGTGGTCCGTCACTTACACCTGGGCACCCCCTGGATTCAGGGCTCGATGCGCATGGACGCGCCCGACGAGATCGAATTGGAATATGTGCAGCGCATGATGGCCTGGCTGCTGTTTGTGCCGGCCGAGCAGGTGGCCGGCCTGCACGCCATGCAACTGGGTCTCGGCGCTGGGGCCCTGACCAAGTTCTGTTTCAAGAAGCTGCGCATGCGAACCACGGCCATCGAGCTCAACGCCCAGGTGGTGCTGGCCTGTCATCAGTGGTTCCGGCTGCCGACGCCCAGCCCGGGGCTGCGTGTGGTGCTGGCCGATGCGGCCCAGGAAATCAGTCAGCCGGCGCATTGGGGCACGGTCGATGCCCTGCAAGTCGATATGTACGACCAGGAGGCGGCCGCGCCGGTGCTTGACAGCGCGGCCTTTTATGCCGACTGCCGTCGCCTGCTGACCGAGCAGGGCGTCATGACGGTCAATTTGTTCGGCCGCCATGCCAGCTTCGAGCAATCGATGGCCCAGATGGCCGACGCCTTCGGGTCCGCGGCACTCTGGGCCTTTCGTCCAACTCGCGAGGGCAATACCGTGGTTTTGGCCCAACGCCTGGCAGACCGCCCACCGCGCCCGCTGCTGGTGCAGCGCGCTCAGGCCATCGAGTCGCAATGGGGTTTGCCTGCTTCAAAATGGCTCAAGGTCTTGCAGGCGCCGGCCTGAGCGGCTCGGGGCACCGGGTATGCCCGGGTGGCGCCCTAGGTGTAAGCCACATGCCAGCCAAGGTTTGATTCCATGCACAATCGGCCGGTTTCGGTCTTCGAGGAGTTGGTTTCGTGAATATCAAAAGTCACAAGGATTTCGCCTCAGGGGTGATGTTCATGGTGGTGGGGGCAGCTTTCGCCTGGGGAGCCACCAAGTACAGCATCGGCACCGGCGCCCGCATGGGTCCGGGTTACTTTCCCCTCATGCTGGGCGTTTTGCTGGCTATTTTTGGCCTGGTCATCACCTTCAATTCGCTCGTGATTGAGCGGGTCGGGGGCGACAAGATCGGCAAATGGGCCTGGAAACCAACCGCCTATATCATCGGTGCGAACCTGCTTTTTGGCGTTTGTCTGGGTGGACTGCCCATCATCGGCCTGAAGTCGCTCGGACTGATCGTAGGCATTTATGTCTGCACTTTTGTGTCGAGCATGGCCGAGCCGGGCTGGAAGGTGAAGAACACCTTCATCCTGGCCACGGGTCTGGCGATCCTGAGCTACCTGGCCTTCATCAAGCTGATCAAGCTTCAATTCCCGGTCTGGCCGGCCTACTTCACCGCCTGATTTCTAGGACTGCCCCATGGATCTGATTTCCAATCTCGCGCTGGGTTTTGGCGTGGCCTTCACGCCGATCAATCTGCTCTACGCCCTGGTCGGCTGTATTTTGGGCACGCTCATTGGCGTCTTGCCCGGCATCGGCCCGGTGGCGACCATCGCCATGCTGCTGCCGGCCACCTATGCGCTGCCTCCAGTGTCGGCCCTGATCATGTTGGCCGGCATTTACTATGGCGCCCAATACGGGGGCTCGACCACCGCCATCTTGGTCAACCTGCCTGGTGAGGCCTCTTCGGTGGTGACTGTGATTGACGGCTATCAAATGGCTCGCAAGGGACGAGCGGGCCCAGCCTTGGC
>JAXITB010000270.1:0-4455 GCA_034680305.1 Polaromonas sp.
GATCCATCACCTTCAACCCGGCTTTGGCCGATCAGTTCAAAGGCTTCTTTGGCCGCGCCGACACCTTCGGGTTGGGCGTGTGCAACGGGTGCCAGATGTTTGCCGAACTGGCCGACATCATCCCCGGCGCCGAGGCTTGGCCGCGCTTTACCACCAACCAGAGCGAGCGCTTTGAGGCGCGTCTTTCGATGGTGGAGGTGCTCGAATCGCCCAGCCTCTTCCTGCAGGGCCTGGCCGGTGCCCGCCTGCCGATCGCGGTCTCGCACGGCGAGGGCTATGCCAATTTCTCACGTCGGGGGAAGGCCTCCGATGTGGTGCGGGCCATGCGCTTTGTGGACAACCACGGTCAGGCCACCGAAGCCTATCCCTTCAACCCCAACGGCAGTCCGGGCGGGCTGACGGCGGTCACCACACCCGATGGGCGCTTTACCGCCATGATGCCCCACCCCGAACGGGTGTTTCGCCATGCTCAGATGAGCTGGACTGAAGGTGACATAGGCAGCCACAGCCCCTGGATGCAACTTTGGCATAACGCTCGCCACTGGCTGGGCTGAGCGCCGCATCGCCGCGCGGCTCCCACAGCCACCCGCCAGACCTTCGGGGCACTGTGTGGGAGCGCCGCCCTCGGCGCGATGGGGCCTTTAAATGGGCGGACGTGGCCGACCACGCGCCGCATCGCCGCGATGCGCCAACGCGTCAACCGAGACCATCCTCCGATCTCGCTCAGTCCTTGTAAAACACCTCAACCTGGCCCTTGAGCTTGATCAGGAGCGGCTGGCCTCGGCGGTCGACGGTTTTGCCGGCGGGCACCCGAATCCAGCCCTCGCTGATGCAGTACTCCTCCACATCGTTGCGGTCCTTGCCATTGAAGCGGATCCCGATGCTGTGACTGAGCACATCGGCCGAGTAGTGCGGGCTGCGTGCGTCTATGGCCAGGCGGTCGGGCAGGGTGGGGCGGGTTGATTCGGACATGGGGGCTGCGTGCTGTGGAGACAAAGGCCCATTGTTGCAGAGCCGGTACCAACCGGAGCGATCCAGAGTCCCCTGCGGCCGCTCGGGCGCAATGAGGGTTCGGCCGGAGCCAAGCTCGCTGCGCCCTCCGCTATATTCAACGCTGGAAACACTGCTGGCTCGCGCGCTCGGGTCGCGCGAGCCAGCGGCTGTTCCAACTTGAGATTGCCCAAAACCCATTTGAGGAATGCCAGCTTATGACCAGTCGCCGCGATGCGCTGTGGGCCATCGGGTCCGTCTTGACCCCGACGGCTTTTGCCCAATCGATTTCGGACTATCCCAGCAAGGCCATCAAGGTGGTGGTGCCTTTTCCGGCCGGAGGCGGGGGCGATAACCTGGCCCGCTTGGTGCTCTCCCGCCTGGGCTCCGAACTGGGTCAGCCCATCGTTTTTGAGAACATCGGGGGCGCTGGTGGCAATGTGGGTGTGGCCTCGGTGACCCGCGCCGCACCGGACGGCTACACCCTGAGCTATGGCACCAACGGCACCCATGCCATCAACCAGACGCTCTACAAAAACCCTGGCTTTGATCCGCTGAAGAACTTTGAGCCCATCGGGCGGCTCTCGCGCATCGCTGCATTGGTGGTGGTCCGCCCCGGTCTGCCGGTGGCCAATATGCAAGAGCTCCTGGCTTTACTTAAGAAGAATCCGGGCAAGTTCAGTTTTGCTTCAGCTGGTAACGGAACCACCTCGCACCTGGCCGGCGAGATTCTCAAGGCGCAGGCCAATCTGTCGGCGGTTCACATCCCGTACCGCGGCGGCGCTGCAGCCATGGTGGACCTGCTGGCTGATCGCATCGACTTCATGATCGACGTCATGCCCAGCACCGCGCCGCAGGTGCGTGCCGGTCGTTTGCGTGGTCTGGCGGTGAGCACGGCCCAGCGGGTGGCCAGCTTCCCGGATGTTCCGACCATTGCCGAGTCGGGCGTGCCTGGCTTTGATGTCAGCGCCTGGGACGCGCTGTTTGCGCCGGCGGGCACGCCCAAGCCGGTGGTCGACAAGCTGAGCCAGGCCCTGGCCAAAGTGCTGCGCGATGACGAATTGCGCCAGCAACTGGCTCAGCGCGGCTCCGAGCCCGCACCGGCCACACCCGAAGCCCTGCGCCAGTTCATCCAAGTCGAGATCGAGCGCTGGGGAGCGGCGATCCGCCGCTCGGGCGCCAACCTGGATTGATGACCCCATGACCCTGCCCGCCGACGTCTACAAGGCCATGCCCCTGCCGGTGGCCCCGGCCTTGACCCAGACCAAGTACTTTTTCCAGGCCCTGGACAATTTCCAGCGCGTTTTCGCGATTCGCCCTGGTGAGCAGGTCTTGATCCTGTCTGACCCCTTGCTGGACCCGCGGGTGGTCGATGCGGTGATCGGCCTGGCCAAGGCCAGGGGCGCGACTGTGCGGGTGTATGCCGAGCCCAGCACCCGCGTGACCGCTTTTCCTGAGCATTTGAAGCCTTTGCTCGAATCGGTGCAGTTCGTGGTGTCGACCTGGTTTTGCTCCATCATCGACCCGTTTTGTATTGCGATGCGCAGGAAGGGGCAGCGTTGGGTCAAGATCACCTACTTCCGTGACCTTGACCTGCTGCATACCCCGCAGGCGCGTTTCCCGCTGGACGTGATGGGCGAGATCATTAAAGGCACCGCTCGCCGCTACCCCAGCCAGGGCGAATTTGACCTGCATTTCACGGATCCGCGGGGCAGTGACTTCAAGATCCACTTCACGCCCGAGATGCGTGCCAACCAGTTGTCCACCAACCGCTGGAAAGGGCAGATGACCGCCGAGAACGACGGCTCCTATGTCCACTTCCTGCCCACTCATGGCCCCAACCTCTGGGACCACAACGCGGTCAAGAACGACCTGTCGATACCCACCCAGATGTCGGGGGTGCTCTACCCCCAGTGGGCCATTGGATTTGAGCGCCCCTTCGAGGAGAAGATCGGCGTCTTTTTCGAGGGTGAGTACGTCAGCCGGGTTGAGGGCGAGTCGAAGGAAGCGAAGATCCTGCGCGACATGCTGGTGGGCGGTCGCATGATCGAGGGCGGTGGCTGCGGCTTCAACCCCAAGTCGCCGCGTCACACGGTCTACCCAGCCGGATCGAACTCGCCCGGCGCGCTGCATTTCGGCATCGATCTGGTGCAGCCCAGCCCCTACATCCGCCGCGTCATGCCCGACTGGGAGGAGCCGCCGGTGCACATGGACCTGATTGCCCTGGATGCCACGGTGCGTGCGGGCGATAACTTGCTGATCGACCAAGGGTTTTTGTGCGCCTTGCGTGACCCGGAGGTGGTGAGCATGGCCGAGCGCTATGGTGACCCGATCGATCTGCTCGAAGGCTTTGTTGATTGATGCGCCGCGGCCCCATGCCCCTGCAGCGGTATGGGCGCGCCGCACTTACCTGGAGAAATTCATGACCCGTGCTTTTGTATCTCGCCGCAGCGCTTGTGCGCTCGCCGTCCTGTCTTTATTCGGCGCTCAGGCTCTGGCCCAGGACAAGTACCCCAGCAAGCCGGTGGCGGTGGTGGTGCCCCAGGCCGCCGGTGGCGCCAATGACGCCATTGCGCGTATCGTGGCGCAAAAGCTCAGCGACCTGAGCGGACAGTCCTTCGTGGTGGAGAACCGGCCGGGCGCTGGCGGCAACATTGGCACCGCCCATGTGGCCAAGGCCCGCCCCGATGGCTACACCCTCATGCTCACGGCCGACAGCTCCTACGTGATCAACCCGTCGCTCTACAAGAACACCGGCTTTGATCCGATCAAAGATTTCGAGCCGGTCACCCCGGTGGCTACGGCCGGTTACGTGCTGGTGGCCAATAACAACTTTGCGCCCAAAAACACGGCTGAGCTGATCGCCTTGGCCAAGGCGCAGCCGGGCAAGATCATGATCGGCTCGGCCGGCAACGGCACCGTCAATCACCTGGTGGGCGAGATGCTCAACAAGGCAGCCGGCATCGAGTTGGTGCATGTGCCCTACAAGGGCGCTGCCGCTGCAGTGACGGACCTTGCAGGTGGCCAGGTGCAGGTGTCGGTGCAGAGCCTGCCCTCGTCGATCGCCTTCATCAAGAGTGGCCGCATCAAGGTGCTGGGCGTGGTCAATGAAAAGCGGCTGGCCGCCTTGCCCGATGCCGCGCCGATCAGCGAGACGGTCAAAGGCCTGGCGGTCACGCCCTGGTACGGCGTGTTTGCGCCGGCAGGCACGCCAGCGCCAGTGGTGAGCTACTTGCAGAACCTGATCGCGCGCGCGCTCGAGGCGCCCGATGTGCGCGAGAAGCTCGCCAATGTGGGCGCCGAGCCGTACCGGCTCAGTGCCGAACAGTTTTCTGCCTTGATCCGCTCTGAGCTGCCACGCTGGGCCAAGGCAGTCAAGGATTCGGGCGCGACCATCGATTGAGGCGGTCTTTAGGCGGTGAGGCCTGATCCAAGGCCCCATCGCCGCGAGGGCGCGGCTCCCAC
>JAXITB010000271.1:0-4444 GCA_034680305.1 Polaromonas sp.
CTGCGAGGACAAAATCTGCCATCAGGCGACTTTGAGGAGGGCGGTCTTGAAAGCGGGTCTGTGTTTGCTCACCGGCTTGTTGCTGGTGCTGTGGTCGGCCGGGATGGCCGGCATGGCTGAATTGGCTCGGTGGCTGGCTGCCGAACTGCCGCGCTGGATGGGCACACTGCCGCCCTTGCCACAATGGCCTCAGCCCGCCTGGTTGTCGATGTGGTTCGACCCGGCCCTGGTGCAAGCTGCCCAGGCCTTTCTGGTCTGGCTGCTCGACGTGGTCCAGCTCTTCGGCCTGTCTGCACAGGGGCTGGGGACATTCTTGGTGGTGAGTCTTGGCGTGGTCTGGGCCTTGGGTGCTTTGGCGCTCGTGGCGCTTGCGCTGGTCGCGCACCTGCTTTGGAACCGTCGGCAGCGTCGTCGGTTCGTCCCTGCGTGAGCGCGGTCTTGTCGCCGCCTCCGGTCAGTTTACTCAGCAGCGGGTTCATCCGACGCTTTGTGCGAGAGTCCAGGCGGCGTCGCCTGGATTTGGCGCGCGGCAAGCCGGGCGATCCCTTGTCCCTGCAGCAATTGCTCGACCTGCACGGTCGAGCCACCATGGCGGTGCTGCTGATCGTGCTGGCGCTGATCACCACCATTCCCATCGCTGGGGCGGGCACGGTGTTTAGCCTGGCCATCATGGCATGGGCTTGGCGCTGGGTGCGTCAGCGTGAGGGCATCCAGGGAATCAAGCGTCTGGACTTCCTGCAGATCTCACCGGGCGCAGCCAGTCGCAGCCTGCGTTGGCTGGCTTGGATGTACCTGTTCGCCCACAAGCGACTGCGGCCGCGCTGGTCGGCGCTGTACAGCCTACCGATGCGCTGGTTCTGGGGCCTTTGGGTGCTCCTGATGGCGCTCATCATTTTCCTGCCCATTCCCTTCGGCAATCTGTTTCCAGCGATCAGTCTTCTGATGTTCGGACTGGGCCTGCTCACCCGAGACGGATTGATGTTGGTTCTCTCCCTGCTCCTGGGTGTGGCGGGCCTGGTGGCTTTGGTGCTGGCCGGCGGTTGGCTGTGGCAGTTGGCCTTGGGGTTTTGGCAGTCCTTGGGAGGCTGAGTCGCCTTCCTACAATGCCCAGCCATGACATTCGAGGCTTTGCTTTTTGATTGCGATGGCGTGCTGGTCGACAGCGAAGCCATCACCTGCGGCGTGCTGCGTGACATGCTCGAGGAAAAGGGCTGGTCCCTGACCCTGGCCGACTGCATGGGGCATTTCGTTGGGCACACGGTGCGCCATCGGGCGGACCTGATCTTGCAGCACACCGGCTGGCAAATCACCGAAGACTGGTTGCAGCAGTTCTACGAGCGCCGCAATGTCCAACTCGAGCGCAGCATCCGCGCGATCGATGGGGTCCATGAGGTCTTGCAGCATTTGCAGCCGCGCTTGGGCGAGCGCATGGCGGTGGCCTCGGGGGCTGACCGGTTCAAGGTCGAGATGATGCTGGGTCGGGTGGGGCTGATCGACTACTTCACCGGCCGCATCTTCAGCGGCCACGAAGTGCCGCGCAGCAAGCCGGCTCCCGATGTCTATCTGGCGGCGGCCGCGCACCTGCAGGTTGATCCCTCTCGGTGCTTGGTCATCGAAGACACTTCGGTGGGCATCACGGCGGGGGTGGCCGCTGGGGCCACCGTGTGGGCCTACTGCCCACCAGGGGCGGCCGAGCAGGCTCTGCGCGATGCCGGGGCCCAGAGGCTGTTTGCCTCCATGCAGGAGTTGCAGCAGTGGCTCACCTGAGCCTGGCCGGCTTGGGCCGCCCGACGTCTTGGCCAAGGTCAAGGAAGCCGCATCCCGCAGCCGCACACCCGGGCACGTTCAAGGTCTGATCTCTGTTCAGTGGGTTCAGCGCGCCTGCCGCCAAGCCGCCGGGCTCTGACCCGTCCAGGACTTGAACGCGCGAATAAAGCTTTTTTCGTTGAGAAAGCCGACCTTTTCGGCGATTTGCTTGATGGGCATGTCACTGCGCTGCAGCCATTCGCAGGCCTGGTCTTGCCTGACTTCGTCTTTGAGCGCCTGCAGCGAAGTGCCCTCGTCGCGCAGCTGCCGATGCAGGGTGCGCACCGACAAACCCAGCACCGCCGCCAGTGCAGCAGCGTGGCGTGATGCCTCGGGCCGGTTGAGCAGGGCCTGGCGCACCTGACGCAGCAGCAGCCGGTCTCGGCGGTAGGGCAAGACCTGCAAGGGCAGGGCCCGCTGCAACATCAGCCGCAAGGCCTTTTCATCGCGCCGTATGGGCAGATCCAGGTAGCTCGGGTCAAACCACAGCCTGGCCTGGGTTGGGCCATGGGGCGCATCGATAAAGCGGATCGGGCCTGGAAAGATCAGCGGGTAGACGTCGGCGTGAGCCGGCTCGGGGTAAGGAAAGTCGCTGCGCTGCAAGGCCATGCGCGAGTCGATCAGCCAGCAGGCCACGCCGTGCAGATTGCGCAGCAACGAGACCATGCAGAACTCGCGCAAGTCGCCCAGGGGCTCGATCTCGCTGAGCACCACGCAGGCCCCCTGGGGCTCCACATGCAGGGCCAGGTTGTCGCAGATCAGCCCGTGGTGGCGGCACCAGCGTTTGAGTGCCACGCCCAGCGTGGGCGCGCTCAGGCTGGCGCGAATGAGCATGCCATAGCTGCCCCAGGGCAGGCGACGGCGGCTCCAGCCCAGCGATTCGTCATCGAGCTCGCGCATCGCATGGCCCGACAGGCGCTCCATCTGCCCGGCGCTGATGCGAGACTTCGGATTTTTGAAAACAGCTGGCCTGATTTGTGCGGCCGTCAGCGCGCCAGCCGGGTCCATGTCACGCCTCTGATAGGCGCGGACGATGGGTTCAAACAGGGCCATCGGCGTGAGCGATTTATCAGCGCCAACCGGTGTTTTGAGGCGGGGGGGTGCGTTGCGCATGCCGACAGTGTGCCTCATGGGACAGTCGCGGTCATTTTTGGGAAAAAAATGGCAGGATTTGCAACCTTTTGAGGGGTTCAAATCGCCGTGGCTGACTTATCCTCAGGGTTGCCAGTGGCCGGGGTGTCCGGTACGGCGCAGGTCAGGAGCAGCTCCCCATGTCCGTCATTCAGACCCAACTCAATCCCCGATCGGCCGAATTTCAGGCCCATGCGGCGCAGATGCAGGCCGCCGTCAGCGACCTGCAGCAGCAAATCGCCATGGCCGCGGCTGGGGGCGGTCAGGTGGCGCGCGACCGTCATACCGCGCGCGGCAAACTGCTGCCCCGCGAGCGGGTGCAGATGCTGCTTGACCCCGGCACCCCCTTCCTGGAATTGGCGCCACTGGCAGCCCACGCGATGTACAACGGCGATGCGCCATGTGCCGGTGTCGTGGCCGGTATCGGGCGAGTCAGTGGGGTCGACTGCATGATCGTCTGCAACGACGCCACCGTCAAAGGCGGTACCTACTACCCCATGACGGTCAAAAAGCATTTGCGTGCGCAAGAGATTGCCCAGCAGAACCACCTGACCTGCATCTATCTGGTCGATTCCGGCGGGGCCAATTTGCCCAACCAGGATGAGGTTTTCCCCGACCGTGACCATTTCGGTCGGATCTTCTACAACCAGGCCAATATGAGCGCTCAGGGGATTGCCCAGATCGCCGTGGTCATGGGCTCGTGCACCGCTGGCGGCGCCTATGTGCCGGCCATGAGTGACGAGACCATCATTGTCAGGAATCAGGGCACCATCTTTTTGGGCGGGCCGCCGCTGGTCAAGGCCGCCATCGGCGAGGTGGTCAGCGCCGAAGATCTGGGCGGCGGCGATGTGCATACCCGGCTGTCCGGTGTGGCCGATCACCTGGCAGAAAACGATGCCCATGCCCTGGCCCTGGCCCGCCAGGCCGTGGCCACGCTCAACCGGCGCAAGGCCCCGGCCGGTTTGCTGCGCAAGCCTGTGGAACCCCTGTATGCGCCCAGCGAGTTGTATGGCGTGATCCCGGCAGACACCCGCAAGCCCTATGACGTGCGCGAGGTGATTGCGCGCATCGTCGACGGCAGTGAGTTTCACGAATTCAAGGCCCGCTTTGGCGCCACCCTGGTTTGCGGCTTTGCCCACATCGAGGGCATGCCGGTGGGCATCATTGCCAACAACGGTGTGCTGTTTTCAGAATCGGCCCAGAAGGGCGCCCACTTCATCGAGCTGTGCTGCCAGCGCAAAACGCCTTTGGTGTTCTTGCAGAACATCACCGGTTTCATGGTGGGGCGCAAATACGAGAACGAGGGCATCGCGCGGCACGGTGCCAAGATGGTGACTGCCGTGGCCACCGCCAATGTGCCCAAGTTCACCGTGATCATCGGCGGCAGCTATGGCGCCGGCAATTACGGCATGTGCGGGCGGGCCTACTCGCCGCGCTTTTTGTGGATGTGGCCCAATGCCCGCATCTGCGTCATGGGCGGCGAGCAGGCCGCCGGCGTGCTGGCCAC
>JAXITB010000272.1:0-4442 GCA_034680305.1 Polaromonas sp.
CCGCACGATGCGCCACTTGCGACCGGCCGGAAAACCCCCCCCCCCCCCCCCACGCCACCCCCAGTCTTCCATGGCCGGCAAGACCCCCGCGGCATCCAGTTGCCCCGAAGCCAGTCGCCGCACCACGCGGGAGCCGCCCTGGGCCAGATAGGCCGTCCAATCGACCGCCGGCTTGTGGCCTGCAGCCCGGCCCGGGCTGTCCTCATCCAGCACCGACCGGGCCCGCTGAGCCACGGCCTCTGGCTTGGCCGCAGGCACGGCCTGTTGACCGATCAGTACCGCCGGGGCCTGCTCGCAGCGGCCGATGCACGGCGCGGCGATCACCCGCACCTGGCTGCCCAAAAGCTCAGGCAGACGCGCCAGCAAGTCAGTCGCACCGGCCATCTCGCACGACAGGCCATCGCACACCCGCACCGTCAGACGAGGCGCTTGCTCACCCTCGCGCAAGATCTCAAAGTGGTGATAAAAGCTGGCGACCTCATAAACCTCGGCCATGGACAGCTTCATCTCCCGGGCCAGCGCCACCAGATGACGCTCATGCAAGGCCCGGTAGGCGTCATTGAGTTGATGCAGGTGCTCGATCAGCAGGTCACGCCGATGGCCACTGGCCGGTGGCGGTCCAATCAGTTCGCGCACCTCCTGCAAGGACCGATCGTCGCTCTGGCGTCCCTTGAGCTGCGCATGACGCTTGGCCTTGGCCCGCAGGCTGTCGAGGCTGATCGTGGCCTGCGGGGAAGATGAAGTCGGGGTCAAGGAATCGGCCATGAAATCATTGGTGGTGCTCAAAAGGATGAGCGGCCGCCTCTTGCCGCCGCGGACGACCACCGCCAGCGGCCGACAAGAAACGACATCAATGGTAGCGCGGCGCCCCGGGGGGCTAACGGCATCTCGATTGAATCAAGCCGCCACGCTCAGGTCGACCGCCAGCGACTCATCGAGCGCCTGCTCGCCAGCCAGCGCTTGCCGGACACGGTCCGGCGTCCAGACCTGCGACAGCATCTGAATGAATTCCAAGGCATAGCCTCGCAAATACTGATGGGGCTGTAGCCACAAATAGCTCACAGCCGGAGGGAACAGATGTCGGGCATTGATGCGCTTCAGACCCTCATCCCGCTTGGGGTTGTAAGCCCACTCGGGCAAAGTGGCAATGCCCATGCCAGATGCCACGAACGCCTTGATGACATCGGCATCGGTGGCGCTGAGCACCACTTGCGGCGTGATCTTTTTCTGCGCAAAGGCGCTCAATACCGCCACGCCGCCAGCGAATGACGCATCGAGGGTGATCATCGGCCAGGCAGCCAGATCAGCGTGGGAGATCTGCGGCTTGCGCAGCAACGGATGGCGCTGGGTGACCAGCACGCAGCGCCGAATCAGATAGCAGGGCAAAGCCCGAAGATCGGCAGCGCTGACCGTCGGCTTGGTACACAGCCCAAGATCGGCGGCGCCCGACTGGATGAACTCGATGATCTGGTCGGGATTGCCCTGCCGCAGACTGAGTTTGACGCCGGGAAATCGCCGTTGAAACGCCTGGACGACCGGTATGAGCACATAGCGCGCGTGCGCATGGGTGGTGGCAATGACCAACGAGCCTTGGGTCGCATCGGCGGCCTGCTCTCCCACGCGGCGAAGGTTTTCAAGGTCGCGCAGCATGCGCCGGGCAATGCTCAGGGCCTGTTCACCAGGCTCGCTCAGGGCGGTGATGCGGTTGCCCCGTCGGACCAGCAAATCGGCGCCCAGCTCCTCTTCCAGAAGGCGTAGCTGCTTGCTGATGCCCGGCTGCGAGGTGTGCAGGGCCTGGGCCGCCCTTGACAAGTTCAGTCCCTGATCGGCCACCTCGGCCAGATAGCGCAATTGCTGCAAGTTCATGGCATACCCTAGCTATCGCCAAAAGTTATGGAAATCTAACAAACAATTCCTGTTCGGACTGATTATCAGTCTCTACACTGCGGCCGAAATGCAGGGGCGAACCCCGCACCGTCTGAAAGACTGGGCAGCATGGACACAAGACCACTGGGGACTTCAGAGTTGCAGGTATCGGCGCTCTCGCTGGGTCACAGCATGGGCGCCAACGACTTCAGCGGGCAGGCCCAGGCACGCTTCAAGCAACTGATTGAGCGCGCACTGGATCTGGGCCTCAATTTTCTCGACAGCTCCGACGCCTATTGGAACGGGCTGCACGAGACTTGGCTGGGGCAGGCCCTGCAAGGGCGACGCACCCAGGCGGTGATCACCTCCAAGTTTGGTAACCTGACTTTGCCTGACGGCAGCAAGGCCACCAACGGCCGCCCCGACTACGCCATCGGATGCTGTGAGGCCAGTCTCAAGCGTCTGGGCACCGATGTGATTGATCTGTATTACCTGCATCGGGTCGACCCCAAGGTGCCGATCGAAGAAACCATCGGCGCCATGGGTCGGCTGGTCGAGCAAGGCAAGGTGCGATACATCGGTATTTGCGAAGCAGGCAGGGAGACTCTCGAGCGCGCTCACCAGACGCACCGGATCACCGCACTTCAAACCGAGTATTCGCTTTGGTGCCGTCAACCGCAGCAGCAAATCATGGACACCTGCCAGCGCCTGGGCATCGCCTTCGTCGGTTACTCGCCGCTGGGGCGCGGCCTGTTGACCGGGGGCATACGTCGTTGTGAAGACCTGGCGCCAGGCGACCGCCGACGCATCCACCCACGCTTCAAAGACGAGCACCTGCCCCGCAATCTGCAACTGGTCGAACGAATGCAGGCGATGGCGCAGACCATGGGCCTGAGCAGCGCCCAGTTGGCCCTGGCCTGGGTGCTGACCCAGGGACAGGACGTCTTTGCGCTGACCGGCACCCAGCAAATACACAAGCTCGAGGACAGCGTGGCTGGCGCCGGCGTGACGCTCAACGCCAGCCAGTGTGCCGAACTCGAAGCCATTTTCGATGCGCAAGCCTGTTCCGGCGAACGCTACCCCACAGAGATGCTCAAAGACCTGGGCATCTGACAGCCATTGAACGACAGGGAGAAAGACTGATGGGCAAAGACGCATTGATTGAATCGGCCATCTCGCACTGGGCACCGCGCATGGTGTCCAACGGCGTGATGCTCACCGACTTTCAGGAGGTGACCGCCTCCATCGAGCGCTGGGATGACTGGTGCAGGGCCTGGTGTCAACGCGCCGCCGTGCACGAAGCGCTGGGACTGCAATCCATGCAGGATCGATACCACCTAACAGCAGCCGAGCACCTGAGCCGGGCCGCGGTCTACTACCACTTCGCCAAGTTCGTCTACGTTCATGACCTGGATCAGATGCGCGCGGCCCACATGAAGGCAGTGCAATGCCGACACCTGGCCTTGCCCCACCAGCGACCGCCCATCCGGCGGGTCGAAATCCCCTACGAGGGCAAGCATCTGGCTGGCTTTTTGCGCCTGCCTGAAGGCTCGGTGCGCCCACCCATCATGATCATGGTGCCCGGCCTGGACTCAGCCAAGGAGGAGTTGGAGGCCTATGAAACACCCTTCCTTCAAAGGGGCATCGCCACACTCATGGTCGACGGGCCCGGTCAAGGCGAAGCGGAATACGACTTCCCGATCCGGGGCGACTATGAGGTCGCCGTCGGGGCCATGGTGGACTTCGTGCTCACCCTGCCTGAGGTCGACAGCACCCGCATCGGCCTGTGGGGGGTCAGCCTTGGAGGCTATTACGCCCCCCGTGCCGCAGCCTTCGAAAAGCGCATCAGCGCCTGCATCGGACTGGCCGGTCCCTATGACTTTGGCGACAACTGGGACAGGGTGCCCGAACTCACGCGCGAAGCCTTCCGTGTGCGCTCCCACTGCAAGACGCAGGACGAGGCCCAAAAGTACGCCAGCACACTGACTCTGAAAAACGGTGTGGCACAGCAAATCAGCTGTCCACTGTTTCTCGTAACAGGCAAGCAGGATCGGCTTGTGCCCTGGACGGACACCCAGCGCATGGCCGACGAGGCCTCGGGGCCGGTCGAAATCATGATCGTCGAGGACGGTAACCACATCGCCAATAACCGGCCCTACCGCTATCGCCATCGCACGGCCGACTGGATGGCCGAGCAATTGGGCTTGCCGCGCCAGTAAAGCCAATTGATCGCAACCGAACCACCGGAGGAACACACCATGAAAAAACCCTTTGAACTCGCCGGACTGCCGCGTCGTCAACTCTTGCAAGGCATCGCTGGGCTGAGTGCGATGACTGCACTGCCACCGAGCTGGGGCCAGGCTTTCCCCAGCAAAACCATTCGGCTGATTTCAGGCGCCTCGGCCGGCAGCGCATCTGACGTCATCGGCCGGGCCGTTGGCGAAAAACTTCAGGCTGAATTTGGGCAATCAGTGGTGCTGGAAAACCGCGTGGGGGCGGGCGGGGCGGTGGCCATCCAGGCACTGCAAGCTGCTCCTGCCGATGGCCATACGATCTTCGTCTATACCGCCGCTCAC
>JAXITB010000273.1:0-4434 GCA_034680305.1 Polaromonas sp.
CGCCCAGGCGGTCATGGTTTTTGACAGCTGGGGCGGCGTGCTGGCCGACGGGGCCTTCCAAGAATTCAGCCTGGCCTACACCCGCCGGGTACTGGCCCAGCTCAAGCGCAACCATGAGGGCGTGGTGATCCCGCGCATCGTCTTCACCAAGGGCGGCGGGCTGTGGCTGCCAGAGATGGCCGAGCTCGACTGCGAAGTGCTGGGCCTGGACTGGACCGTCAACCTGGGTAAAGCCCGCGCTCAAGTGGGCGGGGTCGTCGGCGGCCCAGGCAAGGCGCTGCAGGGCAACATCGACCCGAACGTGCTGTTTGCACCGCCCGAGGCCATTGCCGCGCAGGTGCGTGGCGTGCTCGACAGCTTTGGCCGGCCCCACACCGACACCGCCACCACCGGCCCGACCCACATCTTCAACCTCGGTCACGGCATCAGTCAGTTCACTCCGCCCGAGCATGTGAGCGCCCTGGTCGAGGCGGTGCACAGCCACTCGCGGGCGCTGCGCAGCGGTCGCTGAGGCGATGCTTGCCGCCTTGCGACCCGGCCATGCCGGGCCGCAAGCCCAAGTTGCCCATCCAGATGCTCAGCCGAGCCGGAAAACGGGCCGCCTATAGCATGAAAGCGGCCTGCGGCAAGCAACTTATGCACAAAAATCGTGCTGCGCTGCGAAAAAGCAGCGCGGCGCAGCAGTCCCTCGATCTAAAAGGCAGAGCATATGTAAGTCATTGATTTTTAAGGATATTGTGGATTTGCTCTTTTTCTGTGCAATTCAATCAAGGCCTTGATTTACAAGGCTTGCAGCACAGCCGCAGCAAGCTATCAACAAAGTTATCCACAAGAACGCTGGACAAATGTAAAGCCTTTGTGAAATCAAGCACTTAGCTGATTCTGCGAAGGTGAAACGGGAAAAAACACACCCAAACCATGAGTTTCTGGCTGGACATCGTCGTCGCCACCCCGGCCCACAGCAGCGTGGCCGGGCCGCTGACCTACGGAAGTGAGTCGGCGCTTTCGCCGGGGCAATTGGTGCGCGTGCCTTTGGGTCGGCGCGAGGTGCTGGGCGTGGTCTGGGCTGAGCGCAGCGATGCCGGTGAACTGCGTCCCGATCAGCGCAAAAACATCGCCGGCGTGCTCACCGGGATCGCGCCGCTGTCGGCCGATTGGCGGGCGCTGATTGGCTTTACCGCCAGCTACTACCAACGCTCGCTCGGTGAGGTCGCGCTGGCGGCGCTGCCGCCACAGTTGCGCGAACTCGATGCGCTGCAACTGGGCCGGCGCCTCAAGCGCCCCGGCCCGAGCGATGGCGCAGCCGGCCTGGCACCTTTGCCCGAGCTGCCCCAACTCAGCGCCCAGCAGGCGGCAGCTCTTGAGGGGTTTGCAGCCGCCGACCGCCCCGCCCTGCTCTTTGGCGCCACCGGCAGCGGCAAGACCGAGGTCTACCTGCGGGCTGCTGACCAAGTGCTGCAGGCCGCCCCACAGGCCCAGGTGCTGGTGATGGTGCCCGAGATCAATCTGACGCCGCAATTGCAAGCCCGGCTGCAAGACCGCTTTGCCCACCTCGGCGCCGGTCGGGTGGTGGCCCTGCACAGTGGACTGACCCCGGCCCAGCGCCTCAAACGCTGGCTGGCAGCGCACACCGGGCAGGCGCGGGTGGTGCTGGGCACGCGCATGGCGATACTGGCCTCGCTGCCCGGGCTGCGGCTGATCGTGGTCGACGAGGAGCACGACCCGAGCTACAAGCAACAAGAGGGGGCCCGTTATTCCGCGCGCGATCTGGCCATCTACCGCGCCCGCCTGGAAAGTCAGCGCCTGGCCACCTCAACGCCCGCAACCGGGCCAGCGGCGACCTGCCGCGTGCTGCTGGGCTCGGCCACCCCTTCGCTGGAGAGCTGGCAGGCCTGCCTCAGCGGGCGCTACCTGCGGCTGGACATGCCGCAGCGCGTCGGCGCGCAGGCCGACGACAGGGGCCCCGAGGTTTGCCTGATCGACATGGGCCAACAGCCGCGTGGGGCGGTACTGGCGCCGCCGCTGCTGCAAGCCATCGCCGAGCGGGTGGCCCGCGGCGAGCAGTCGCTGGTTTTCCTGAACCGGCGCGGCTATGCGCCGGTGCTGGCCTGCCACGACTGCGGCTGGAAAAGCCAATGCCCGCACTGCAGCGCCTATCGGGTGTTTCACAAGCTCGACCGCACCCTGCGCTGCCACCACTGCGGCTACACCGACCCGGTGCCAAGGGGCTGCCCCGAATGCGGCAATGTCGATGTGGCGCCGGTGGGCCGGGGCACCGAGAAACTCGAAGAGCACTTGTCCGAGTTGCTGGCCGGCCTGATCCGGCCCGACGGCGAGCCGGTACGGGTGGCCCGCATCGATGCCGACAGCACCCGCAGCAAGGGAGCCCTGCAAGCCCAGCTCGATCAGGTCCATGAGGGGCAGACCGATGTCCTGGTGGGCACCCAGATGATCACCAAGGGCCATGACTTTCGCAACATCACCTTGGTCGCGGCCCTCAACCCCGACGGCTCGCTGTTCTCAAGCGACTTCCGCGCGCCGGAGCGTCTGTTCGCGCTGCTGATGCAGGCCGCCGGTCGCGCCGGACGGCAGGCAGCGCAAAGCCAGCGCAGCCAGATGTGGGTGCAGACCTTTCATCCTGGCCACCCGCTGTTTGCCGCGCTCAGACGCCACGACTACCCCGGCTTTGCCGAAGTCGAGCTGCGCGAGCGGCAAGCCGCCGGACTGCCGCCCTTCGGCCACGCGGCCCTGCTGCGCGCCGAAGCGCGCAGCCAGGAGCTGGCCCAGGACTTCTTGCGAGCGGCGGCCGAAGCCGCCCAGCAGGCCAGGCTGCCTGGGGGAAGCAAGGTGCAGATCTACCCGGCGGTGCCGATGGCGCTGCAGCGCGTGGCCGATGTGGAGCGGGCGCAGATGCTGCTCGAGAGCCCATCGCGGCCCGCCTTGCAGCAGTTCATGGCCGCCTGGCAGCCGGTGCTGGCCGATCTGCGCCGCCAGCCGACCTTTCGGCCCCTGCTGCGTTGGGCCATGGACGTGGACCCGCTGAGCATCTGAGCTTGAGTCCGGCTTTGACCGCTTGAGGCCTTGGGCCGGGCCCTGGCACACGGTCAAAGCAGCCAGGCCACGGCCGCCGAAAAGCTCAGGAAGGCCAGTGCGGTCGACCACAAGATGATGTGGGCGATGCGTCCGGTGTTGGCCCCAAAACGCTCGGACAGCAGCGACACATTGCTGGCACTGGGCAGAGCCGCCACCAAGGTGGCCGCCGTCACCGACAGCGGGCTCAAACCCACCCCGGCGGTAATCGCCAGCCACCCCAGGCCCGCCACGAGCAGCGGATGCACCAGCAGCTTGATCAGCACCACCGCGGCGGGCTCACGCCAACCGAGCGCGTCGCCAGCACGGCCACTGGCCATCTGCGAGCGGGCCAGCACCGCCCCGATGGTGAACAGCGCCACCGGCGAAGCCGCATCGGCCAGCAAGACTATCGTCTGCATCACCGGTGCAATCGGCATCCAGCCCAGGCCAGAGGCCAGCGCGCCGAGCAGCACCGACCAGGGCAAGGGGTTGGACAAAACGCCCTTGAGTGCCTGCAGCGCCGCGCGGCCGGCCCCGTGCCGATCGGCCCCATCGAGCCGCGACAGGGCAATGCACAGCGAGCTCACGAGCACCAGATCGACCACCAAAGTGACGATGGCCGGCCCGGCGGCCTGCGCGCCCATGAAGGACACCAGCAAGGGCACGCCCATGAAACCGGTGTTGGGGAAAGCGGCCACCAGCGCACCAAAGGCCGCGTCGTTCCAGCCCAGACCCTGGCTGCGCGCCAGCAAGACGGCCAGCGCCACGATCAACAGGGCACACAGCAAATACAGCAGCGCCAGCCGCAGATCGAGCAGTTGCGCCAGGGGCGTGCCCGAGCCAAAGCGAAACAGCATGCACGGCAACGCAAAGTACAGCACAAAGGTGTTGAGGCCGGGGATGGCCGACAAGGGCAAGACGCCCCGGCGCGCAGCCAAGTAGCCGCAGAGCACCAGCGCAAAAAAGGGAAAGGTCTGCAACAGAATCGGCATCACGGTGCGCCGATTGTCGAGCAGCCCCTGGGGGGCTCATTTGGGCCAGGCGCAGCGTGAACGGGGCTTAGCACAAATTGGCCTCGCGCCGCGATGCTGCGGGTCGCTATGATGGCCCGCTTTGCCGGCCTTCAGGCACGGCTCATGGATCTCTGGCCTTCATGTCGTCCCCACCTTCATCCAGCCCCGCCGGCGCCGGCCTGAACCTGGCCCAACTCGAAGCGGTTCACCACATTCAGGGCCCCTGCCTGGTCCTGGCCGGGGCCGGCTCGGGCAAGACCCGGGTGATCACGCACAAGATCGCGCGGCTCATTCAGGCGGGCTTGGCGCCTGAGCAGATCGCAGCGATTACCTTCACCAACAAGGCGGC